>JAKLEJ010000109.1 GCA_022711695.1 Verrucomicrobiota bacterium
CGTCCTGCTGGACCTGGCGGTCGATGGTCGTCGGACGGCGTATCGCACCAACTCGGATCAAACCTTGAGTCTGGCGCCGCTGGCGGGCTTCCAGACCGGCCTGGCAACCCTGACAGTGTCGGCCGGAACGTTCGACCCCGGGGCGGTGGCGGACAGCCTGACCTCGTATGCCGGACTGTTGTTCGAGCCCTCGGGGCAAACCTCGCTTCTCGAGTTCATTCACGCCGGGGCAGCGGGCAGCTACGGCACGGTCGAGGAGCCCTGCAATTACCTCGAGAAGTTCCCGGACCCGCTCGTGTATTTCTACCAGGCGCGGGGCTTCACCCTGGCCGAGGCCTATTACCAAAGCCTGCAGAGTCCCGCCCAGGGGTTGATCGTGGGCGAACCGCTGGCGGCGCCCTATGCCCGCCGGGCCGCCGGGGCCTGGCTGAGCCCAACCACGAACCAGGCCCTGGCCGGGGCGGCGCCGTTGGCGCTCGAATTCCAGGCGGCCTGCCCGGCGCATCCGCTGGAGCGGCTGGACCTGTATGTGGACGACCGCTGGCATCAAACGCTCGCTCACCTGGGACCGACGCAGGGCAATGTGCTCCGGGTGGTCTTGAATGGAGTGGCCGTCGATTGGACCGTGCCGGCGCAGGCCAGCCTGCGCTCGCTGGCAACGGAACTGGCGCAAGCTCTCAACGCGCGGTCCGTGTCCAATCGCACCCGCGTGTGGGCGATTCCGACCGGCGATCGCATCGAGCTTCAATCGACCGACCCAGTCCGGGCTGGGGCCGATCTCACCCTCAGCGCCGCGAGCGAAGCGGGCGCGGCGACGGCTTGCACGGTGTTCCTGGCGGCCAGCCAATCCCGCTTCGTCGATTCGCCGGCGCGGGGCAGCCGCTCTGGCACAGTGCAGGGGGTTTCGCAAAGCGGCGATTGGCTGCAACTGGCGGTGACCAAAACCAACGGCGTGGAGGTCCTGGTGGCGGTCACCAACTCAGCCGTTCTCTTGACGACCGCCGAGCTGACGTTCCAGTTGGCGCAGGCGGTCAACGGTTCGCCCCTGCTGCAGGGGGTTGACGGACTCGCCATCGAGGACGTGTTTGCCGAAAGCAGCCAGAGCATTTCATTCCGCCTGGTGGCGCGCGCCCCGGGGCCGATGGCGGCGGCGATCCAGGCGCGCCTGTCGGCCTCGCCGGCCCTCTCAGTCTCCCCCGCGACTTCGAGCGCGCTCGACGAGAATCTCACCGATCTCCGGCCGCGCAACCATCTGACGCTGACCTGCGGGGCGGCTTCGCTAGCCGTAAGTGGCCTCCTCGACACCTCGAGCCTGGCCGATGGATGGCATGAGCTGGAGGCTGTGGCCTTCGAGGGCTCGCATGTCCGCACCCAGACCCGCCTGTCCCGGTGGGTGCAGGCGCAAAACTCGTCGCTGACAGCCACGCTGGCCAGTTCGGCCCCGCTTGGGGCGGCCAGTCTCGGGGATGTCCTGCGGTTCACAGCGAGCGCGGGGCCGGGGCCTGTCGCCTCGATCGAGCTCTTTTCCACAGGCGGCGCCTGGGGGACTGTCACGAACACATCCGCCGCCGAATTCGCCATTCCGGCCTCGAACCTGGGCGCGGGCCTGCATCCGTTCTGGGTGCTGGCCACGGCCGCCGACGGCCAGCGTTACCAAACCCGGCCACAGCGCATTCGTCTCTCCGCAGCCCCGCTGGCGACCGCATTTCCGGTCTCGATCCGAAGCCAGCCAATCGCCCTGGCCTGGCCGGCGGTGGCCGGCCATGTCTATGACGTTTTGCGGGCTGCGACCGTTTCCGGGCCTTTTGCGGTTCGCGCCAGCGTCCCGGCGAGCCAGACCGAGTGGCTCGAGTGGATCGATCCCAGCCCGGACGCGCTTCAAGGCTTTTACCGGGTGGTGGCCCGATAGCGTTTCCTTTCCTCCGGGCCGGCCGCGCGCGGCCCTCAGCGTTGCTGCGCGGGCGCCAGCGCCGGGTCGTCGAGGTCCAGGCGATAGAGGACCTGGTTGTAATCGTAGCGCGGCGTGGGCGCAGGCTTGTCCGCGAACTGCATGGTGTAGGTCCCCTCGAAGAGAAGGATGGGCGATTGCGCGGGGGTGAACTCGGGATGCAGGCGCGGGTTGTAGAAAGTGTAGTTCTCGTGCGAGAGCACCTTGACGGCCCGGCCCCAGGGGCCGGTGGGGGCATCCGCCTCGGCGTACCAGAGCTCGCCGAACACGGACGGTTTGCCAAAGGCCTGCATGAAGACGGCGACGTAGCGCTTGCGAAACGCGTTCCAGGCCATCGATCCGCTGTGCGGCTTTACGGGCTTGCCGTCCGCCGCAGAGACGAGGCTTTCCTGGGGCTTGAGAACCTCCCACTGGGCTGGGTCCTCCCACCCCTCAAACGCGGCCGGGCAGCGCAGCGTGGGCAGCGGGTTGCCAAAGATCACCCACTCCCGGCCTCGGTCGTCTTCCCAGAAAAGGGGGTGGCCCTCCGGCGCCGAGGGCTGTTTCGGGGTGGCGTCCGACTTGCTCCACAGCACCCGGTGACGCTCGAAACTCGAGGTGGCGTCGTTCCACACGCACAGCCCGCACTCGTAGGCGTCCATCGGGGGCTTGATCTTGACGTAGGTCCCCACAAGCCGCGGCTTGCCGGTCCGGTCCGGCAGGCTCACGTAGCCGCTCACCCAGGTGGGGCCGGCCCCGGGCATTTTGGCCACGCCGCGGGGCGCGCCCGCAGCGTCCTTGAAATAGTCGAACTTGAGGCGCACCGGCGGCTGAAACGAGACCAGGGGCTGCGGCGCGGTGGTCGCGCTGCTCATGTCGAAAATCCCGAGGGGATAGCGCGCCAGGGTGGTGTCGCCCCAGGCCCAGAACAGTTTGCCGCCATGCACGGCGTTCTGGACGCTGTCGCAGCCGAGAATGCCCAACTCGCGCCAATCGAGATCGCGGCCGGTCTTCTGGCTTTCGGCGAACAGACCGCCGCCGGTGAGTCGTCCGAGCCGTTTGGCAACGATGGTGCGGACGACCTCGACCTTGAGGGTGGCCCCAGGCTCAGGTTTGAGCCGCACGCCGCGGTAACCGAAACCATCCTTGGGCCGCTCGTAACCGTGCCCGATCACGTCAAACCAGGTCTCGCGGCTCATCAGTTCCGGCAGGTCGAAGGCGATGACGCCGGCATTATCGCTGACGAAGCGCACGTGATGGGTGGTGCGCAGTTCCACCAGCGGGGCCGGCCACCCGTTGCCTTTCTCGACCACCTCGATCCGGCAAGGTTCGAGGGCTCCCGCCATCCAGGGCAGCCCGGCCAGCGCCGCCAGCGGCAGAATCCTCGATGCGGCCAGCCTGCCGGGGGCGGCGGGAAGTTCGCCTCGGCTGGACGCTAAGTCCGATCGTGTGGAAGCGGAAGGACTGGATGGGTTCATGCGAGTCGGGAGGGTTGCGCTGGGGAGCAGAGGCTTCATCTGATCCGGGTCTTTTCCACGCGGCCGTCGAAGAACAGCGCGTTCTTGCCAGTCCAGGGGCCTTCGGCGCCGTGGACGGCGGCGGCATCTCCGATGAGCGGGGTGGTCAGGCGCCCGCCGAAGATCGACTCGACGATGCCCTGGGTGACCGGCGACCAATCCTGCGGCCGGTCGTAAGAAGCCCCGTTCAGGAATTGGTTCCATTCGTAGCTGGTTTGCTCTTTGTCGAAGTAGGTCCGGTCGCTGGGGCATTTCCAGACCGGCTTGGCCTGGAGATAGGGTTCGAGGACCGTGGCGATCGGGGGTGAGGTGGGATTGAGGCCGGGCATTTGAGCGCACACCGGCAGGCGATGGTCGTTCTCCTGCACGTAAAGCTCCAGGGCGATGCCGATCTGGTGAAGGTTGCTCAGGCAGGCGACGCTGAGGGCGGAGCGCTTGCTGCGGCCCAGCACCGGGAGAAGCAGGCCAGCCAGCACGGCGATGATGGCGATGACCACCAGCAGCTCGATCAGCGTGAAGGCGCGCCGGCTTCGCGGACGCTGTAGGCAGACCGAGGTTGAGGCGGGGTCTGGAGCACGTTTCATGAGGATGGGATTCACTGTTTTTGCGCCTCGGCGATGGTGGCCATGAGCTCGGAGATCACCGGCGCGGTGGTGGACCGATAGGCGACGTCTTTCTTGAGGTAGGCGGCGGTGGCGCGCTGCAGGGTGGTCCGCCCCGCTTCCGAGGAAAGATAGGCGCGCAGCGACTCCTTCTCCTCCGGAGTCAGGTTCTGGCGGTAGCCCTCGATCCACTTGGCCATGCCGGCCACCCCCGTCTTCCGATGTGGAGCCGGAGCGTGGCTCACGATCTGGTAGAGGCCCTCCATGTGGTCGAGGTTGAAGAAGTCCAGGAAGGCCTTCTGGCGGTTGGCGGGGTCGGTCAGCGGCCCGTAACGCAGCTCGAGAAAGCGCTCCGCCGGCCGCGGAGCGTTGCGCGACATGATGGCGGCGCGGATGTCCTGCGCCACGGCGGCCGGGGTGTAGGTGCGAAAGCGCCAAAGCCAGGCTCCCGCCGCCAACGCCGCCAACGCCAGCCCCACCGCCCCCACCCAGAAGACTTTTCGCAGGCCGCTGGAGCGTTTGACTGTCCGCAGTTCCCGATATCGATCTTTCATTCTTGAGCGCTCATGGTAGCGGCCCTGGAGCGGCGTGTGATGTGCCAGAAGTCACGGTCCGAGGTCATGGTGGGGCATGACCCGCCCGCCCTTGTCCTGGCGCGGATCGACCCTCGCCGAAGCCTGCCGGCGGTCTGCGGGACGAGTTCGGGGCCTTGTCTAAGAAGCTCCTGAACGGCGCGAGGACGCTCAGATCAGCCCCAATTCGCGCGCCTTCAGCGCCGCCTGGGTCCGGTCCAGCGCCCCGAGCTTGCCCAGGATGTTGGACATGTGGTTCTTCACGGTGCCTTCGGCCAGGTTCAGCGCCGCGGCGATTTCCTTGTTGCTTCGGCCGCAGGCCAGATGCCGGAGAACCTCGCATTCGCGGTCGGACAGCGGTTCGACCAGGGGCGGGACCGCCGGGGGCCGCTCGCGCGACAGGCGGGTGAATTCCGCCACCACCTTGGCGGCGATCGAGGGCTGAAGGAACGACTCGCCGCGCGCCGCCGCCCGGATGGCCTCGAGCAGCTTCTCCAGCGGCGCATCCTTCAGCAGGTAGCCGGCCGCCCCGGCGCGCAGCGCCTCGAACACTTCCTCGTCGTCGTCGAACGTCGTCAGCACAATCACCTGGCAGCGCGGCTCCGAGGCGCGGACGCGCCGGGTGGCCTCGACGCCGCCAAGCACCGGCATGCGCAAGTCCATCAAGACCACGTCCGGCTGAAGGGTTTTGACGCGCTGGAGCGCCTCCTGGCCGTTCGAGGCTTCGCCGACAACCTCGAGGCCCGGCTGGACCGACAACAGGGTGGACAGCCCCTCGCGGAACAGCTCCTGGTCATCCGCCAGCAACACCCGGATCGGTTTCATGCCGGCGCCTCCAGTTCCAATGTGAACCCCGCGCCCGGGGCGGTGCTCACCCGCAGGGCGCCGCCCAGAAGCTGCGCGCGCTCGCGCAGCCCCAGCAGCCCGAATCCCGGGCCCGCGCCGGCTGGCTCGGCAGCGCCCGCGCCGTCGTCGCTCACTTGCAGCCTCACCAGGCGCGCGTCTTGAAAATCCAGCGCCAGCCGGACGTGGGCGGCCCGGGCATGCTTCCGGGCGTTGGTCAGCCCTTCCTGGCCGGCGCGGTAGAACGTCAGCGCGGCCTGAGGCGACAGGGCGCGCGGCGGGCCCAGCACCTCGAACTCGACGTTCAGGCCGGCGGCGCGACTTTCCTCGACCACCCGGCGCAGCACCTCGGCCAGCGGCTGGTTGTCGAGCGGCGACGCGCGCAGCGACGCCACGGACCGGCGGATTTCCTGCAACCCCTCCTGCGTGAGCGACTGGGCCTTCTCGAGGGCGGCGCGGGCGCGGGCGGGATCGCTTTCCTGGAGGGCGCGCGCCGCCTCGATCTGCACGTTGACCACCGCCAGGTAGTGGCCCAGGGTGTCGTGGATTTCGCGGGCCAGCCGGTTGCGCTCGCGCGCCGCCGCCAACTCCTCGACCTGCGTCGCATACTCGCGCAATTTGCGGTTGGCCTCGCCGAGTTCCTCCGCCAGGCGCTGGACCTGGTCGCGCGCCGTCTCCGAGCTCACCGCCAGCAGCGCAAACACCAGGGTGAAGACCATGGCGAACGAGAATGCCAGCAGCGAGTAAGGCACCGCCGCCCAGCCGTGCCACCGCGCCATGTTCAGGACAAACGCGCCCGCCGTCAGGAGCGAGACCACAGCAATGCCGGGGCGCTCGAGCAGGAAGACCGCATAGGCCACCGGCGGCAGCAGCGCCAGCCAGGCCAGGCTCGGCTGGCGGCCGCGCTCGGCCAAATGATAGACCAGCGCGGCCAGCCCCAGGTGAACGGCGAAGTAGGGCAGCGCGCCGCAGCGCGGCAGGCGCGAGGACCGCGGCGGCGGCGCGCCGCGCTCCCAGAGCAGCAGGCCCACCGCGCCCCCGGTGCCGTAAAGGCTCCAGGCGATGTAACAAAGCCCGGCCGCGGCCAGCGCGGCGAGGTGAAGCGCCGAAAGCCGCTGAAAGTCGCTGAC
Source organism: Verrucomicrobiota bacterium (assembly GCA_022711695.1). Classification (GTDB taxonomy): domain Bacteria; phylum Verrucomicrobiota; class Verrucomicrobiia; order Limisphaerales; family JACRJZ01; genus JACRJZ01. The sequence goes on from JAKLEJ010000109.1 coordinate 6,592, forward strand.
CATCGGGCCGGCCACCGCCGCCCCGATCATCACCACCATCGCCAGGTGGCCCCCGCGCACCGCGAACTTCTTGCGCCGCTGGATTTCCGAATCCTTCGGGCGGACCCTCGGCCAGACGGTTGCGGGAAACCCGCGCGCGTCTGGCGGAGGCGAGGACTGGCCCGGCTCGGGATTCATTCGGCCAGGGGCCTGGACGTGGCCAGCGCGATCACCCGTCCCTGGTCGCCCACCGCGCAGTAGTAGTGATAGACCACCCCTTCGTGGCGCACCACCCAGGGCTTGTGCGCATATTGCCTGTCCCAGGGCTCGGACGGCGCGATCAAATCCGGCCCGGTCCACTTGGTCCAGCGCGCCAGGTCGTAGGAGCAGGCAAAGGTGTCGAAGGCCCCGGGCCGCCAGAACGCCCCGAAGTAGAACATCACCCACACGTCCCCGATCCGGACGACCTGCGGGTCGCCGGAGATGCCGCCGGGAGCGCCGTTCTCGATGATGGGCGCCTGGCCGTATCGATGCCAGCGGACCAAATCGCGCGAGACCGCCATCCCGATGCGCTCGATGCCCGGCCCCTGCTGCCGCGCGTTGTAGAACATTACGTAAGGCCAGCCGAGGGACGATTCCGGGTCGCGAAGCGCGTGGCTCTTGAAAAGCGTGTCCTTCTCGAACGACCGGGCATCGGGCTGCGCCGGCGTAAGCACCGGGTTCTCCGGCAGACGCGTCCACTCGGCTGCCGCGGCCGGGTTGGCCGTCCACGCCAACCCGACCGACAGCGGCGGCGTTTCATAGCCCTTGAGCCGCCCGCCCAGGTAGGACAGCCAGTATTTGCCCTCGTGAGCCTCCAGCGTCCAATCCCCCTCCCAGCGGGGGTTCTGCAGCGCGATGAACCCGGCGACCTGCTCCTGGTCCCAGCGCTGCGAGCCGCGCTGGAGAATCTTTCCGGCCGGTTTCCACGCCAGCAGATCCGCGCTCTCGGCCAGGCGCGTTTCGTAGCCGCTGCCGTCGAACGCAATATAGGTCATCCACCACTTGTCGCTGTGGCGGAACACGGCCGGGCAGTCCACATAACGGCCTTCTTCGCCGCGGATGACCACCCCGAACTTGTGGGGCGTTTTCACCGTCTCGTAAACGCGTTGCATGACCGCGGGCTCGACGCTCTTCCCCGTGGTTTTGGCAGGGAGAATGCCACGGTGGGCGGCGTCTCCGACGTGCCGCGGAAGGTCGCGCAGGGCGATCACCGTGTAGCCGCCCGCGCGCAGAAACTCCATGTATTCGGCGAACAGGACCGCCGGGGTGTCCACGTGCGGGTGGGCGAGGTCCGGCACGCCATGCACGGTGAGCACGACCACCTGCCCCTTGCGGGCTTGTTCCAGCGCTGCCAGCACCCGGGCGCGGTTCGTGCCCGAGGTGCTGAAGCTGGGAATGAACATCGGGTGGTCCACGCCGGGCCGATAGGGCCTCGATCCGCCCACGCGCGCAAACTGGTAGCCCTTGCCTTCGAGCCAGGCCGGGGCCGCCGGGGTTGTCGCATATGCCGGGTAGGCGAAGCTGACCGGCTTGGGAATCCCGTTCGAGAGACAGCGCCGCTCGATGGCCTCGAGCTCGGCTTCGAACCGTTCCCGAGAAAGCCGGTCCGCGTGCGCGTGAGTCAGCGTGTGATTGCCCACCTCGAACCCCTGCTCGTGCAGCGCCCGGATCTGCTCCCAACTCATGTATTTGGTCTTGTCCTCGAACCCCGGGTATTCGCCCACGAAGAAGGTCGCGCCGAACCCGTAGCGCTTGAGCAGCGGCGCCACATTGGTGGCGTGGCTCAGGCAGGCGTCGTCGAACGTCAGCACCACCAGGCGGTCGGCATTGGGCCGCTCCGCGGCCGCAGTCGGCAGACTGCAGGCCGCCAGGAGGGGCAGGGCGAAGCGGAACAGGCGCAGGATCGGGCGTTTCATGCGTGGTGACGATTTCTTGCGTTGCGCTTCCGGGCCGGTGCTCCGGTCTGAAAGCCGTCCATGTTTGGCACGCGCATGCCAGACTGCCAATCCCCAATTTCACCTCCGCCTCCTCCGCGCGCATGCGTGTCGATGATTTCTTGCGTTGCGCTTCCGGGCCGGTGGTCCGGCCCGAAAGCCGCCCATGTTTGGCACGCGCCCGCCAGCCTGCCAATCCCCAATTTCACCTCCGCCTCCTCCGCGCGCATGCGTGTCGATGATTCCTTGCGTTGCGCTTCCGGGCCGGTGGTCCGGCCCGAAAGCCGCCCATGTTTGGCACGCGCCCGCCAGACTGCCGCTCCCCAATTTCACCTCCGCCTCCTCCGCGCGCGAGCGTTTTGGAGTGCGCCGCTTCCGCGGCGCTTTGGGGCCCGAGGGCGAAACCCGGTCGCCTGCTGCAACCCGCCGCTTCTCCGAAAACCTTGCGCCCCTCACCCGCCCTTCGGGCGCCCTCTCCCCATCCGATAGGGAGAGGGAAGGGTGAGGGGCCGGTTCGCACATCCCACGGACTGCGGAGTAGACGCCGATTCCCCAAATCTGCACGCAAGCGAGTGGCTGGCGCTTTGCGCCCTTTGACCACGGGGTTCCCCAAGTCGCGTGCCAATCGATCCTGTGTCTCTCTGCCCGCCAGCCAGGGCAGCCTGCATGCGGATTCAGACCTGGATTCAGGAAACCTTCGTTCTCTTGCTTTGCTTCTGTAGAA
>JAKLEJ010000011.1 GCA_022711695.1 Verrucomicrobiota bacterium
GGCTGCCGCCGAGGCGTTGACGGAGCGGCGCCCTCCAGCCGGTGTCGGTCCGTGAAATGGCGTTTTCATCGAGCGCCGGTTGTGGTAGGGGTGGGGCATGCCGGACCCGGAAAGCCAGCCGCCCGCCACCTCGAGCGCCCGGGCTTACTTCACCACCACCCATTGGAGCGTGGTGCTGCGGGCCGGCCAATCCGACGCAGCATCCGACCGGGAAGCGCTGGGCGCGCTCTGCCGCGCCTATTGGCGGCCGCTCTACGCCTTCGCCCGGCGTCTCGGCCAAGGCCCGGCCGACGCCGAGGACTTGACCCAGGGTTTCTTCGCCCGGTTGATCGAGAAGAACGACCTGGCCGACGCCTGCCGCGAGAAAGGCCGGTTTCGCACCTTCCTTCTCACCGCCTTCAAGCGGTTTCTAGCCAACGAGTGGGACCGCCAGCACGCCCAAAAACGGGGCGGCTTTCAACCGGCGCTGTCCATCGACTCGGCGGACGCGGAAGCGCGGCTGGGGGCCTTGGGCGACGGCAGCCCCGGACCGGACGTTCTGTTCGAGCGTCAGTGGGCGCTGAGCCTGCTGGAGCTGGTGATGGAGCGCCTGCGCGAGGAATACGCAGTTTCGGGCCGGATGAGGCTCTTCGAGCAGTTGCGGCCCTGCCTGGGCAGGGAGGAAACGGCGCCGCCCTACGCGCAAACGGCGGCCGAGCTCCATCTGACCGAGGCGGCGGTGAAGATGGCGGTGCGGCGTTTGCGGGCGCGCTACCGGGAACTCCTGCGCGAGGAGATCGCCCGCACCATTTCCGATCCCGGCGAGGTGGATGACGAAATCCGGCATCTCTTCGCCACGTTCAGCGACTGACGGCGCCAGCCTCGCCGGGCGGCTGGCCCCGGCGAATCCGGCAAAAGGCGCGTTACCTTGGGCGCTTTTCGCTTAAGAAGGGGCAGGACCGGATTATGAACGAATCGACCACGACAATCAGGCCGGGAGGGCGCTGCCCCGAATGCGGCGCCGAACTGCCCGTCTCCGCCGGGCCAGTGCAATGCCCGCGCTGCCTTCTCAAGGCCGGCCTGCCCACCGAGCCGGCCCTGACCTCGGCGGGGGCCTTTCTGGGCACCCCGTCGTTCAGCTCGCCCGAGCAGTTGCGCGGAGACGAACTGACCGTGCGGTCGGATATCTACGCCGTGGGCGTCACGCTCTATTACCTGCTGACGCAGCGCCAGCCGTTCCAGGCGGCCAACCTGGTGCGCCTGCTGGCCACGGTGCTCGAACAGCCGGCCGTGTCGCCCGCCCGCTGGCGGGGCAATCTGCCCCGGGGGCTGTGCCGGGCGGTGCTCCGTTGCCTCGAAAAGAACCCCGGGGACCGCTTTGCCAGCTACGCCGAGCTGCGGGCGGCGCTTCAGCCCTATGCCTCGGCGGCCCCGACTCCCGCCACGCTCGGATTGCGGTTCCTGGCCGGAGGCATCGACAGCGTGCTCCTGGGCGTTCCGCAGCAGTTCCTCGCCCTTGCTTTCATGGGGGGGTGGGACGGCCTGGGCCGCAGCGATCTGTTCCAGACACCGCGCCTGGGCCTGGTGATGCTCTGCAACTTCAGCCTCGTGGTCTGCTATCACACCGTGCTCGAGGGCCTCTGGGGGCTGACCGCCGGCAAGGCGGCCGTCCGGCTGCGCGTGCTGCGCACCGACCGCAACCTGCCCGGGCTGTGGCGCGCCTGCCTCCGCGTGCTCATCTGCCATGGCCTGCCGTTGCTCCCCGGGGGTCTGCTCTGGTTCTGGGGCGCCGTCTGGAAGCACCCGGTGGTCGCGGACTGGCGGCTGATGCCCCTGAGCTTCGCCGCCTGGGGCGTCATGGCGCTGCTCTTTATGACCGTCCGCCGTCGCAACGGGTTTGCGGCCGTTCACGACCTGGTCACGGGCACACGGGTGGTGCTCCGCGCCGCTCAACCGCGCCGGCCAGGGGCGCCGGCCGAGGCCCCTGCCGTGCCGCCAACGGACAACCTGCCCCAAATCGGACCCGACCATATCCTGGACCGCCTGGGCGCCTCCGGCGACGCCGAAATGCTGGTGGGGTTCGACACCCGTCTGCTGCGCAAGGTGTGGATCCGCCGTCTGCCCGCCGGCGCCCCGCCCCTGCCTGCCCCGCTTCGCAACCTGGGCAGGCCCGCGCGCCTGCGCTGGCTCACCGGACAACGCAGTTCCGATGAAGCCTGGGATGCCTACGAGGCTCTCCAGGGCCAGCCCCTCATCCAGTTGCTGCCCGCCAAAACCGGCTGGGAACACGCCCGCTTCTGGCTGGCAGACCTCCTGCAGGAGTTGGACGCCGCCCGGGACGGCGCCCCGCCAGCGGCGCTGGGTCTGGACCGGGTCTGGATCACCGCCGACAGCCGCGCCAAGCTGCTCGACTTCCCGGCGCCGGGCGCGAGACCGTCGCCGCCGGCCGCTGACGCGCAAGCCTTCCTGCGCCAGGTTGCCCTTGCAGCCGTCGAAGGCCGCGCAGCGGATCTCGAGACGACGCCCGCCCCCATGCTGGCGGGTCTTCTGGCGCCACGTCGTGGCGTGGCTGCCGTTCCTGCTGCTGCCGGCCACCGTGAAGATGCTGACGCCGCACCTCGGCGAGAACTCGGCCACCCTGCTCATGGGCGCGCTGGTGGCGGCGCTTGGGGTGCTCTCCTGCCTCCTGCCCGGCCGCAGCGTCCAGGATCGGCTGGCCGGCTCCGACCTCGTCCCGCGGTAGCTCTTGAGTTACATAGTGGCCGTGTTTGGGTTGCTGCTGGCAATCCCGATGTTCTTCCTCGAACTACGTCGATGGTGGCGGCGCTTCTGGCCGCATTTCCGCTCTGTGCCGCAAACAATGCCCTGGTGAGCTGGAACAACCTGGGCATGCATTGCATGGACAGCGATTATTCGGTGTTCAGCATTCTCCCGCCTTACAACACCATTCATGCCCAACTGATTGTGGGAGGATGACTTGTCACCAACGGGGCGGACTATTCGGTGACCTGCCAGGGGGTGGCGGACCCGGATGGGTCGATCAACACCACCGCGCGCGGGAAGGGTAATTCCTATCAATATGCCCTTCCGCCGTATGGCGCCGCGCTCGAGCCGGATGCCGGGCTGCTGCTCTGGCCCATGCCCGGCCCCAGCAACGCGCCCCAAGGGATGCTCTTCGAGCAAACAAACCGGCCGGCCCCCGGGGTGGCCACGCCGGTCAACTGGTTTCGGGCGGAGGGCATTCCTATCACCCCCTACGACGACGCCGGAAAGAAGAACCCTTACCCGCTGATGCGGCTGATCGCTCGTGGTCCCGGCGGCGCCCCGGTCGCGACCAACGACATTGTCCTGCCGGTCAGCGACGAGATGGACTGTCGCGCGTGCCACGCCTCGGGAACCGAGACGGCAGCGCAGCCGACTGACGGGGCATGCGATGCGCAGACGCGGAAGGTCGAACAAGACTGAGAACCGCGAACCATGAATCTCGAGCAGATCAGCGTTGGCCCGCTTCTGCACACTCAAAACGCCGCGGAGGACCGAATCCGCGAAACCCCATGATGCCCGCGAGATTCGCGAGAATAGAGAAATTGGGGCCACACCATGACATTCCCTCGACAACCGCGTGTCCTCGGCTGAGATTGTGCCAATGTCGCGCAACTTGCGGATGGAATACCCCGGCGCCCTCTGCCACGTGAGGAGCCGAGGGGAGACGCGGCGCCCCATCTTACTGGACAGGGTCGATCAGCCCCAAGGGGGCGCCGTCGAGGGTTGCAGGGGGCGGGTTGGGCAGAGGCGGAGTCGGAGGTGCGCCCCAAGAGCGATCCCGGCAAACTGGCGTTGGCGGTCCAACCACGACAGGAAGCCGCCCTGCCCCAGAAATGGAACGCCGCTCGGCGGCCCATGGGGACAGGGACGCGCGCCCGCACGAGGCTGCAAGCCTGGAAGAACGCCAATGAAGGCAAAGGGAATGCGCAAGAGATCGCAAGGTCACAGTTTGAGCCCGCCTGCGACTGATCGAAGAAGCGGACCGGGAACTTTGCGCGCGGGCCATCCAACTGGCCCAGGGCAACCAGGCCAAAGCCGCGCGCTGGCTCGGCGTGACCCGCACCACCCTGCGGGAAAAACTCGTGCGTTTTGGCTGCCGGCCCGCCGGGGCGGCAACCGATCGACCCTCGAACTCTGAACCCTCGTTATGACCTGGATGGAATGGGCGGAAGCCTTGAGTTACATCGTGACCGTGTTTGGATTGCCGCTGGCCATCCTGGTGTTCTTTCTCGAACAACGCCGCGAACGGCGCAACGAGCAGGAGGAGATCTACCAGAGACTCTCCGACGAATACACCGGCTTCCTCAAGCTCGTGCTGGGCAATCCCGACCTGCAACTGCTGCGCAAGGGCGCGCCGGAGCAACCCCTGACCGACGAACAAAACGAGCGCAAGCTCGCCATCTTCAACATTCTGGTCTCGCTCTTCGAGCGCGCCTACCTGCTCGTGTTCGAGGAAAAGATGGATCGGCAGACGCACCGCCTCTGGCTCTCGTGGGAAGATTACATGCGTGAGTGGTGTCGCCGGCGGGACTTCCGCGACGCCCTGCCGGAATTGCTCCGGGGGGAGGACGAGGATTTTCGCGCGCACATCCTGGACATTGCCGAGGCCGAGGCAGCAGGCGGTTCTAAAGGCCAGGAAGAGACCGCCGCGACTGCACCGCGCTGACGGCCTCCGAGCGGCCAATGACCGGCCACCGGCGGCTTTCCACTCGCCACGGGGCCGGCTCGCATCCCTCGCAGCCGATGCCCGCAAGCTTCATTGCCTGTGTCCGCGAACGGGCCGGGCCGCCGGGGCGGCTTTTGTTTGAATGCCGGGGGGCGGATGTGCGACTAACTGATTGAGTCTATGTTTGTCGCTAACGTCATTGGATTTCGCGGCGCGGTTGGCTGGGGTTTTCTGTTGCCGGTGTTCCTGCTGCCCTGCCTGGGCCAGAGCGCAGCGCCAACCGCCGGCCAAACCGGCAAAGGCGCGGCGCCCGCCAAGCCGGCTGAAACGCTTTTCTGGATCGGCCGCGCGGACGGGACCGCCCTGGAATTCGGGGGCGCCCGAACGGGCTGGCAGTCCTTCGCGAAGCTGTTTCGCGAGCCGCTCGTGTTCACGGTGGGCGAGGACAAGCCAACGGCCTGGCCGTTCATCCACCCCAGCACCCACGACACCTGGGCCGGGGGAAGGGCGCACACGTTCACGATCCGGTTCACCGCGGGGCCGCTGCCCAAACGGCCGTTGCACCTGATCGTGGGACTGGTCAGCGCGCATCCCACGCCCTCGATGCTCACTCTGACGGTCAACGGCACGAACGTGGCAGCGCAACGCCTGGCCGCCGGGAAAGGCAGCGGCGATCCGGCCGAGTGGGGCCATCAAAGCACGCTGGTGTTCCCGCTGCCCGCCCAGGCCGTCCGGCCGGGGACGAATGCGCTCAGCCTGTCCCTGAGCGACGGGAGCTGGATGGTGTACGATTATCTCTGCCTGGGCGCCAATCCGCAGCCGCCGATGATTTCCCACAAGGACAACACCCTGCTGACAAAATTCCGGGAAGGGGCCATGGCCGGCGTCGAGGAATTCGTCTTCGCCGCGCGCAAGGTGAACGACTCGGACGGCCACTGGTATGCCAACATCGGGTACTATGCCCACGACGCCAGCCGGAAAGCCTGGCGGGAAGGGGCGCGGCTCTACCGGTGGAACGCCGTCAGCAACCAGCTCTCGATCCTGCTGGACGATCCCCGGGGCGGCATCCGGGATCCGCAGGTCCACTACGACGGTCGGAAGATCCTGTTCAGCTACCGGAAGGGGGGCACGGAGGCCTACCATCTTTACGAGATCGACCGCGACGGCACGGGGTTGCGCCAGCTCACCCACGGCGACTATGACGACTTCGAGCCCACCTACCTGGCCTGCGGGGACATCGTGTTTGTCTCGACCCGGTGCAAGCGATGGGTGAACTGCTGGCTGACCCAGGTGGCGGTGATGTACCGCTGCGACGCCAACGGCGGCAACCTCCGCCCGATCTCGAGCAACAACGAGCACGACAACACGCCCTGGCCGCTGCACGACGGCCGCCTGCTTTACACCCGCTGGGAATATGTCGATCGCAGCCAGGTGGATTATCACCACTTGTGGGTGTCCAACCCGGACGGCTCGGCCCAGATGAACTGGTACGGGAATCTGCATCCGGGCATTGTGATGATCGACGCCAAGCCGATTCCCGGCTCGGACAAGGTGGTGTCGATCTTCTCGCCCGGCCACGGCCAGCTCGAGCACGCCGGGGCGGTGACGGTGGTGGACCCGAAAGCGGGCCCCGACGAGCGTTCGTTCGCCCAGCGCATCAGCCGCGAGAACCACTTTCGCGATCCGTGGGCTTTCTCGGAAGACTGCTTCATGGCCGCCGCGGGGGCCTCGCTGGCGATTCTGGACGAAACCGGATCGAGCCAGGAAATCTTCAAACTGCCTGCCGAAGACGTGAAAGCGGGTTTGCTGCTGCACGAGCCGCGGCCGCTGGCGCCGCGCCCGCGCGAGCGGATCGTTCCGGAGCGGACCCATCCGGCCCACGCCACCGGGCGGCTGTTCCTGGCCAACATCTACGAGGGGCGTCACATGGCCGGCGTGAAGCGCGGCGAGATCAAGAAGCTGCTGGTGCTGGAGACCCTCCCCATGCCCATCCACTACACCGGGGGCATGGACCCGATCAGCTACGGGGGCACCTTCACGCTCGAACGCATCGTGGGGACGGTTCCGGTCGAGCCGGACGGCTCGGCCTACGTGGAGCTGCCCGCCTTGCGCAGCTTCTTCTTCGTGGCCCTGGACGAGAAGGACGAGTCGGTCAAACGGATGCAGAGCTTTCTCAGCGTCCAGCCGGGGGAAGTCACCAGTTGCGTGGGGTGTCATGAACAACGCACGCGCACGCCGGCCACGGACCAGAGTGGCGCCCTGGCGGCGCGGCGCGCCCCCAGCCGCATCCAACCGGTCGAGGACGTTCCCGAGGTGATCGACTTCCCGCGGGACATCCAGCCGGTCCTCGACTCCTTGTGTGTGAGCTGTCACGGTTACGAGAAGACGGCGGTCGGCGGCCCGCGAGCCGGACGGCTGCTGCTGGCCGGAGACCGGGGGCCCATGTTCAGCCACAGCTATTACATGCTGACCATCGCGCGGCTGTTCTCCGACGGACGCAACCAGCCGCGCAGCAGCTACGCGCCACGCTCGCTCGGTTCCTCGGCCAGCCGGCTTTTGAAGCTGGTCGATGGCTCGCATTACGGGGCCAAGGCCACGCCCCGCCAACGAACACTGCTGCGGCTCTGGATAGAATCGGGCGCCGCCTACCCGGGGACCTACGCGGCGCTGGGTTGCGGCATGATCGGCAACTACGCCGAGAACCAGAAGATCAACACGGACGAGGCCTGGCCGGCCAGCCAGGCAGCCGGCGCCGTCCTGGGCCGGCGTTGCGCCAGTTGCCACGACCAGCCCGGACGCCTGCTCCCCGTCAACCTGTCGGACGAGCGCGGGGTGTCGTTCTGGCAGCCGGATCTGCGCGACCCGCGCCTGAACACCAGCCGCCACATCGTCTTCAACCTGTCGCGCCCGGAAAGATCCCTCCTGCTCCTGGCCCCGTTGTCCGAGAAGGCCGGCGGCTGGGGCTTGTGCCGGGACCCCAAGACCCGGCAGCCAGCCACGGTCTTTGCCAGCGCCGAGGATCCCGATTACCAGCGGCTCCTGGCGATGTGCCAGGCCGGAAAGGCCCGGCTGGAGGAAGTCACCCGCTTCGACCAGGCGGATTTCAGGCCGCGTGCGGACTGGGTGCGCGAGATGAAGCGCTACGGCATCCTGCCGGCGGACCTTCCGGCCGGGTCGCCGATCGACGTCTATGCCACGGAGCAGAAGTACTGGGAGTCACTTTGGCACCGACCGCCGGAACTGGCCACAGCCACGGACGGACATTAGCCCCGATCGGCCGGGACAAGGGCGGCGCTGCTCCCCAGGCTGGACGCGGGCCTGTGCGCCCAGTCCCCGGCTGCGTGGAGAGGAAATGGCGCTCCGACCCCGCGGGGAACCGCGAAGGCGACGGCGACCGAAGCGCGGGCGCGAGGAGCGGTCCCCTCATTCGCGATCGCGCTGCTGTTTGAGGCGGGTGCGGAGGCGGGCGTAATAAACCACCCAGACGGCGAAGGCGGCAAAGACCACCGTGATCAAGCCCAGCGCGATGAGTTTCATCACCCGGGCCCGCTCCATCAACTGCTCGGTTTCGGCCTGGCTCATGGCGCGAAGCACGGCAATCTGTTTGTCGATTTCATCGTCGGCGGCGCCGGTTGCGCGCAGAGGCCGAAACAGCCACTGGCCCGGGCCCTCTTCAAAGGCGGGCGGCAGCTCGGCCAGGATGTCCTCGGGGGCTTTGCGGAAGCCGACGCCCTTCCAGAAGGGCGCCTCGAGGCTCGTCCAAACCCGGACCAGGGTCTGGCTGCGAGCGACGCCTTCGATGCGGCGCCAGAGGCGGGCGCGCAGTTCGTCGGCCGAGTCGGGCCAGGCGACCGCTTCGCCGTAAAGCCGCCCCTGGTTGTCGGCGATTTCCAGTCCCAGCGCGGCCGCGAGCTCCCCCTGGTCGTTGGCGGCGACGTGGAAATCGGTGAAGCGCTTTTCGAATTGCGCGGCCGGCAGGCCTTCCATCTCCCAGAGGGCGCGCAACTGCGACACATCTTCCACCGTGGCGCGGCGGGCCTGGAACGCGTTCGTCACGGGTGAAGACTACCGCAGGAGCGGGACCGGCTGCAATCCCCTGAATGTGCGGCTGAATCCGTGGGCGCGTCGTCCTGCCGGATCAGCCTGGGGTGGCCGCAAAGGTGCAGAGCATAGCCCGCGCGCGCGCGGCGGATGCGGGGCGGCTCACTGGGGCGGGTTGGCCGGGCTCAAGGCCTCCAACTGTTTCTCCAAGGTGCGGACGCGGCGGATCAGCTCGGGCAATTGCGAGAGGGCGATCAACTGGCGCTTGCCCTCCTTGTCGGCAATGGCCGGGGAGCCCAGGACCTTCTGGCCGTCCTCGATGTCGCGCATGACGCCGGACTGGGCGGCGATGGTGACCTGGTTTCCGATCTTGAGGTGGCCCGCCAAGCCGACCTGGCCGGCGAGCACGCAGTAGTTGCCCAGGCGGGTGCTTCCGGCGATGCCGACCTGGGAGACGACCAGGCAGTGCTCCCCGATGACGACGTTGTGGCCGATCTGGACGAGGTTGTCGATCTTGGTTCCCTGGCCGATGACGGTGGAGCCGAGGGCGGCGCGGTCGATGGTGACGTTGGCGCCGATCTCGACGTCGTCGTGGATGACGACGTTGCCCAATTGCAGGACCTTGCGATGGCGCCCCTCGTCCAGCACGTATCCGTAGCCATCCGCGCCGACCACGCTCCCGGCGTGAATGGCGACGCGGTTGCCGATCTGGGCCTGGTGGTACACAACCACGTTGGGGTAGAGGCAGACGTCCTCGCCCAGGCAGGCGCCGGCGCCGATGTGGTTTCCACCCCGCAGCGCCGTGCGCGCCCCGATGCGAACCCCCTCGCCGATCACGCAATGGGGTCCGACGTGAACGGTGGGATCGATTTGAGCGGACGGAGCCACCACTGCGGAGGGATGGACTCCGGCCGGCAACACCGCCGGCGGGAAGAACAGCGGCAGCACCCGGGCGAAGGCCACGCGCGCATTGGGAACGCAGATGAGCGTCTTGTTCGAGGCCCCGAAGCGAGTGGGCACCAGGACGGCGGAGGCGGCGCTGGCCTGGGCGCGGGCAAAATAGTCCTCGTTCTCGGCGAACGTCAGATCGCCCGCGCGGGCGCGATCGGCCGGGGCGAAGCCGGTCAGGGACACCGCGCCGTCGCCAACGATCTCGCCGCGGAGTTGTTCAGCAATCTGGGCAGCCGTATAGGGCATGGTGGGGATTCGGTAAGGGAGAGTGCTCGGAGGGGGGGCCGGCAAGCAGCCAGCGGACGCCCGGCGCCTCCGCCAGGAGGCCGGGAGCAGACAGGGAAAACAGGGCGGGCATGGGCTAGACACCCCGCTCGCTCACGACCTCGTTCTTTTCGCCCAGAACGAGCACACGCGGCTTCCAGAACTTGGCGTGGGTGACGTCGATCTCGGTGAAACTCATGATGGTGAGCCGGTCGCCGGGTTTGCCCAGGTGGGCGGTGGCCCCGTTGAGCACGATGTCGCCGGAGCCGCTTTCGCCCGGAATCGCATAGGTCTCGAAGCGCTCGCCGTTGGCCATGTTGCCGCACAGGATCTTCTCGTAGGGCACAAAGCCGGCCTGGTCCATCAGGTCGCGAGCGATGGTGAGACTGCCTTCGTAGTTAACGTTGGCGGCCGTGACTTGGGCGCGATGAATCTTCGACTTCAAAACGTGAATCAGCATACTGCCGGCCGGACCGCCTGATGGCGGGCTCGGCCAATTCGAGCCACTATAGGCGCGGGCGGGTCCATTTCAATAGTAGTTTTTCCCCGGCCGCCCTGCGGCCGCGGGGCCAGGCCCCTGGCGAGTCCGCCGCGCAGGGTCTGCGCGGCCCCAGGCGAATCGAGCAGCTCCCCAAAAAATCATTTTGCATCGTTGGCCGATTTTAGGCAGAAAGAGCGCGGTTGGAAAATCGGATGAGGCGGCTCTACAACATCTTTTTCACGGTGTTCCTGGTGTTGGCCGCGCCCTTCTATCTCCTGAAGATGTGGCGGCGCGGCAACTGGCGGCGCGGCTTTGCCCAGCGCTTCGGCCAGTTCGACTCCCGCGTCAAGCAGGCGGTGACCAACCGCCAGGTCCTGTGGCTGCACGCCGTCAGCGTGGGGGAAGTGAACATCTGCACGCAGCTCATCCGGTCGCTGGAGAAGCGCGCCCCGGGGCTGACCATCGCGGTCTCGACCACCACTTCGACCGGGATGGCGGAGCTGGAGCGCAAGCTGCCGTCGCACATCCTGAAGATCTACTACCCCATCGACCGCCGGCGGTGGGTGCAGCGGGCCTTTTCGGTGCTGCACCCGAAAGGAGTTGTGCTGGTCGAGGCGGAAATCTGGCCGAACTTCCTGTGGCGGGCGCGCAGCCTGCGCACGCCTGTCTTTCTGGTCAACGCCCGGCTCTCCAAGCGCTCCTTCCGCGGCTACCGGCGCTTCCGCTTCCTGTTTCGGCCCTTGTTCGCCTCGATGGCGGGCGTGGGCTGCCAGAACGAGGAGGACCGGCAGAAGCTCATCCAACTCGGCTGCAAACCCGAGGCGGTCCGCGTGGTGGGGAACCTGAAATACGATTCGGCCAGGCTGGACGAACGCCGCGTCGTGGATGCGCACCAACTGCTGGGTCAGCTCGGTGTGCCCCCCCAGGCGCGGGTGCTGGTGGCCGGCAGCACCCACCGGGGCGAGGAAGCGATCCTTGGCCAGGTGTTCAAGCGGCTGCGCCCGCGCTTTCCCGATCTGTTCCTGGTGGTGGTGCCCCGGCACCACGAGCGCGGCAAGGAGGCGGGAAAAGACCTGGCCTCGCACGGCGTCCAGTTCGTCTATCGCAAGGAAATCACCGCTTCGACGCAATACCCGCCGGGCCGGGTGGAGTGCCTCCTGGTCAACACCACCGGCGAACTGCGCAGCTTTTACGAGCGCGCCACGGTGGTGTTCGTGGGCAAGAGCCTCACCGCCCAGGGCGGGCAGAACCCGATCGAGCCGGCCATGATCGGCAAGCCGGTCGTCTTTGGGCCGCACATGCAGAACTTTGATGCGATCACCCAGGCGCTGCTCCAGGGCCAGGGGGCCCTCCAGGTCTCGAACGCCGCCGAGTTGGAGCAGGCCGTGGCCGGGCTGCTGAAGGACGAAAAAGCGGCGCAGGAGCTGGGGCAGCGGGGCGAGCAGGTGGTCAAGCAGAACCTCGGAGCCATCGAGCGCACCGTGGAGATGATCCTGGATCGCCTGGACGACAAGGGCGTTTACGTGGCGCCGGGTTGAGGCGCCTCCCCCGGCGCCCTCAGGGAACCTGGAAAGCGCCGGACTTCCACTCTTTGCGCCGGGAAGACGCCCTCAGCGTCAGGCCCGCCTCCTCGAACACCCGCCGCACCGGTTCGAATTGCCGCTCGAGGATCCCCGCCAACACTAAACGTCCCCCCGGACGCACTTGGGCGATGAGGCGGCGGGCCTGCTCGACCAGCAGATCGTAAAGCAGGTTGGCGCACACCAGGTCAAACCGCCTGCCGCCCCGCAAGGGGAGACGCCGGACGTCCGCCCGGCGCAGTCGCAGAAGCGCGCCGTTCTGGAGGGCGTTTTCCCGCGCCACCCGCACAGCATCCGGATCGAAATCGAAGGCCTCGACCGGTTGGTAGCCCAGCTTGGCGGCGGCGATGGCCAGGATGCCCGAGCCGCAGCCCGCATCGAGAAACGATTGAGCGGTCCGGGGTTGGCGGCAGGCGGCGATTTGCGCGAGGCAAAACGCCGTGGTGGGGTGCTGGCCGGTGCCAAAGCTCAGCCCCGGATCGATCGTCACCACCGCCTGGCCGGGCCGGGGCCGGGGCCGGATCCAGCTTGGACAGATGAGCAGCGCACGGCCGATGGGGAGGGGTTTGAAATGCCGCTTCCAGGATTCCGCCCAGTCTTCGGGCGGGAGGCTGCGCACCGAGACCCGGCCCGGGGCGGGATCCACGCCAGCGGCCCGCAACCGATCGAGGCCGTCGCGGATGCGGGCCCGCAGCAGGGGAGGCTGAGAGCGGCTTTTGGGGAGGAAGACGCTCACGGTGACGCGCCCGGTCTCCAGGTCGAAGCAGGCGGAGGCGGGCTGGCCGCAGAGACGCTCCAGAAGCGCTCCCACCGCGTCCTCGGCCTCCGCCGAGGTTTCGACGGTGACCTTCCAAAGGGGTCCGGACTTCATGGGTGATCGCGCCAGGGGGTGAAGTTGAGCAGTTGGACCTCGATCTTGTGAGGCTGGAGCTCGACCCAGGTGAGGCTGGCGTAGTCCACCTCGAAGCAGCTCATCTTCGAGAGCGGCAGATCGAGCAGCAGCGAAAGCAGCACCCGGACGATGCCGCCATGGCAGACCACGGCCACGCTCTGCCCCAGGTGGCGCGCCAGCAACCGGCGCAGCACCGGTTCGACCCGGGCCCGGAGATCGCGGGCGGTTTCGCCGCCGGGAATCGAGCCCCGCTCCAGATGATGCAGCCACTCGTAGGCATGGGCGCGAAACCGCTCGCGCACCTCCAGGAAATTCAGGCCGGTCCATTCCCCAAAATCCACCTCCCGCAATTCGGGGACGGTGTTCACCGACAGGGGCCGGGCCTCGGCCAGCGGAGCCACGGTCTGCTGCGCCCGACGCATGGGGCTGGCGTAAATGGCGTCGAAGGAACGCGAGCGGAGACAGGCAGCCAGGAGCCGGGCCTGCTCCTGGCCGCGGGGCGACAGATTCATGTCGATCTTGCCGCCGAATACCCGGTGGTAGCGGTCCTCGACCTCGCCATGACGGATCAGAAACAGGTGCGTGGCCGGCACGCCCGGATTGAGGCTGGAAGGAGGACTGGTCTGGGGCGGGCCCGCTTGGGAATCAGGCATGACTTGGGGAGAGGAAGAGGTGGCGGATCGCTTCAGCTCGAGGCGCGCTGCTGCAACTCCAGAAGCCGCTGGATGCCGGTCCGACCCAGGGCCAGCATGGCGGCGAGTTCGGACTCGCTGAAGGTGGCTTCCTCGCCGGTGCCTTGCAGTTCGATGAACTGGCCGGCGCCGTTCATGACGAGGTTGAGGTCCACCGAGGCCCCGACGTCCTCCTGGTAGCAAAGGTCGAGCAACGGTCGGCCCGCCACCACGCCGACGCTGACGGCGGCCACGGCATGCAGGAGCGGATCGACCGAAAGCGCGCCGGCAGCGAGCAACTTCCGCACGGCTTGCGCCAGGGCCACATAGGCCCCGGTGATCGCGGCGGTGCGCGTGCCGCCGTCGGCCTGCAGCACGTCGCAATCCACCCAGACCGTCCGCGGGCCCAGCTTCTCCAGGTCCAGCACCGCCCGCATCGAGCGCCCGATCAACCGCTGGATTTCCTGGGAGCGGCCGTCGATCTTCCCCTTGGCGATGTCGCGGGGTTTGCGCTGGAGGGTCGAGTAAGGCAGCATCGAGTATTCGGCGGTGATCCAGCCGCCGGCGACCCCCTGTTCCTTCATCCAGCGGGGCACGGTCTCGTCGATGGTGACGCCGCAAATCACGCGGGTGTTGCCCCATTCGATGAGGGTCGAGCCGGCGGCGTGCGGCGCGATGCCGTTGCGAAAACGAACCTCGCGCAATTCGTCCGGGCGGCGGCCGTCCGCGCGGAGCGCGGGGTTCTCGGGAGCAGGCTTGTCCTTCATCATCGTGCCGCCATGCTAGAGGGGCCGCCGGGCGGCGGCAACCCGGAACTGGCCGGAAATAGTCTCGCCAGGGCTCGGCCGGCCCGGATAGAGTCCGCGCCGCGATGTTCGCGTTTCTGCGCAAGCTCTGGGTCAACGTGCGCCCCTACAAGCTGAGACTCTTTGTGGGGCTGGCCTGCGGCGTGCTCTCGGGAGTCAGCAACGCATTCCTGGTGGTGGCGGTGCGGGTGGTGGTCAACCTGGTCTTCGGAGAGCCGGGCCGGATTTCCTTCGCCGACCAGGTGCGGCAGATGCCCGGTTTTCTGCGCGACGCGATCGAGAGGGTTTATCCGCTGCTTCCCGACCTTCAGACGCCCTCCTCGAAGGCCGGGCTGCTGGCGGCGGTGCTGAGCATCCCGGCGGCCATGTTCGTCCGTGTCCTCTTCAGCTACCTGAACGTCTATCTGACCACCTGGGCGGCGGTCCGCGCCGTGGCCGACCTGCGCACGCGCCTCTTCGATCATCTGCAGAATCTCTCGCTGAGCTTCTTCAACAAGGCGCGCACCGGCGAGCTCATCTCGCGCATCACCAGCGACACCCAGATTCTCAGCCAGACCATCAGCCAGTCCTTGAACGCCCTCGTCAAGGACCCGATCACGGTGGTGGCGCTGCTGGCGCTGCTGCTCTCGCAGCAGCCCAAGCTCACCCTGGTGTCGATGCTGGCCATGCCGGTGTGCATCGCGCCCATCGCCATCTACGGCCGCAAAGTGCGCCGGTCCGTGAAGGCGATGCAGACGCACTCGGCCGACCTGGCCAGCCTCATGCACGAGTCCTTCACCGGCAACCGCATCATCAAGGCCTACAATCTCGAGGACACCGTTCTGGGCCAGTTCCGCGCCACCACCCTCGAGTTCGTGCGGCAGATGATGCGCACCATCCGCTCCTACGAGCTGCCCAGCCACATGATGGAGTTCCTCGGAGCCGTCGGCGTGGCCCTGGTCTTCCTCTACGTGGTCTTTCTGGGGACGCCGATGAGCGCGGGGGATTTCATTCAGTTCATCGGCAGCATCTTCCTGATGTACGCGCCGGTGAAGACCCTGAGCCGCGTCCACAACCAGCTCGAACAGGCCCGCGCCGCCAGCCAGCGCGTCTTCGAACTGCTGCAAACGCGCAGCGAAATCGCCGATCCGCCGCGCCCGCGCCCGCTGCGGGCGGCCGGGGCCGACATTGTCTTCGAAGAAATCGACTTCGACTACGGCGAAAAGCCGGTGCTGCGCGGGATCAACCTGCGGGTTCAGCCGGGCCAGTTGGTGGCGCTGGTGGGCGCCAGCGGCTCCGGCAAGACCACCCTCACCAACCTGCTGCTGCGCTTCTACGATCCCAGGCGCGGGGCCGTGCGCATTGGCGGCGTGGACATCCGCGAGGCGGCCTTGAAGGACCTGCGCCAGCAGATCGCCCTCGTGGCCCAGGAGACCATTCTTTTCAACGACACCATCCGGGGCAACGTCTCCCTTGGCCGCCCCGGGGCCTCGACCGCGGAGATCGAGGCGGCCTGCCGCCATGCCAACGCGCACTCGTTCATTGCGGAAAAGCCCCAGGGCTACGACACGGTGGTGGGCGAGAAAGGCATGGCCCTCTCGGGCGGGCAACGCCAGCGGCTGGCAATCGCCCGCGCCATTCTCAAGGACGCGCCCATCCTCGTGCTCGACGAAGCCACCAGTTCGCTGGACACCGAGTCGGAGCGGCTGGTCCAGGCTGCCCTGGAAGACCTGATGAAAGGGCGCACCACCATCTGCATCGCCCATCGTCTCTCCACCATCCAGCGGGCCGATCTGATTGCCGTGCTCGATCAGGGTCGCATCATCGAGACGGGAGTCCACTCGGAATTGATCCGGCGCGGCGGCGCCTACCAGAAACTCTACGACCTGCAGTTCCAGGCGTGAGGTCAGCCAGACTCAGGCGGCTCTCGCTCTGGCCTGCCCTGCCCACCCGCGTTGGAAACCGCGAACCAGGGCGGCCTTGCCAGTCGGAGCCTCAGCTCAATCCTCGGCTCGTTCGCCGCCAGGGGCCATCTTCACCAGCAGCGGATCGAAGCGCCCCAGCGCCTGGACGAGATCGGCCTGGGCAGCCATGACCCGATGGATGTCCTTATAGACCATGGGCGCCTCGTCCAGCCCGGCCGAGATCAGGGTGACGCCGCGTTCCTTGAGGGTCCGCTTCATCTTTTCGGGGGAAAGGCTCTGGACCGCGGCCTTGCGGCTCATGACCCGGCCCGCCCCATGCGAGGCGGAGTGCAGCGAGTCGGGCTGGCCGCGGCCGCGCACCACGAAGCCGGGCGTGGCCATGGACCCCGGAATGATGCCGAGCGCGCCCTCGCCCGCCGGAGTCGCGCCCTTGCGATGCACGATCACCTCGCGCTCGACGCCGCCGATGAGATGCCGTTCGCGCCAGGCGAAATTGTGGTGGTTTTCCAGGTCCAGGAGCACGACCGCTCCCAGGTGGCGGGCGATGTGAGCGTGGATGAGCGCATGGTTGGCGGCGGCGTAAGCGCCCATCAACTCCATGGCCGCCCAGTATTCCTGGCCCTCGGCGGTCTCGAGAGGCAGCCAGGCCAGGCGCTTCAGCTCCTTGTCCAGCCCCGGATGCCGCTCCAGGGCCAGGCGGCTGTAATGCTCGCACACCTCCGCGCCGGTTCCCCGGCTCCCGCTGTGGCTCAGCAACGCCAGGTATTCGCCCGGCGGCAGTGCCCCGATGGGCTCGGAAGCGCTGAACCGGCCGAACTCGACAAAGTGGTTGCCGCTGCCGCTGGTACCCAACTGCGACCAGGCCTTGTCCTTGCGCTCGCGGGTCACCGGGCTCACCGACCAGTCCGCATCCATGACGGCATGCTGGCGCCGCTCCTGGAAGAAGGCCCCGACTCCGAAGCGCGTCTCAGCCTCGATGGCCCCGGCGAAACGCTCGCGCCGCCGCTCCAAATCCCGCAGCGGCAAGTCCAGCACCGTCATCTTCATGCGGCAGGCGATGTCCACACCCACCGCGTAGGGGATGACCGCGTTGTCCGTGGCGAGCACGCCGCCGATGGGCAGGCCGTAGCCCACGTGGGCGTCGGGCATAAGGGCCCCGGCCACCGACACGGGCAATTGGCAGGCGCGCCGGATCTGGGCCACCGCCTCCGCCTCGAGTCCCTCGCCCCATTGTCGGAAGGGCGCCGGTTCGGCGCGCGCGGGGGCGGGCGCCTGCGAAACCGCCCGGGCGAACGCGCCCCGAAGCGGATCTTCAAGATAGGCGGCCGGCGAGGCCAGCACCGCTTTCACCTCCGCTTCGATCCTCGATCGGTCCCCTCCCTTCAGGCAGTAGGCGCTGATGAAATCGACGGCGCGCCGACGGGCTTCTCCCGCTGGCACACCCAGCCTGATCAGGTCGCTGCTGTTCATATATGATTGCCTCCGTTCCCGTGGGAGTATTCGCCGATGCGCCGGAAGGGCGCAACTCCCGAATGACTCGGCGGGACATCTCGCTGCGGCCAGACGGCGCCCATGGTGGAAGCGGCAGCGGCTTGGCGGGACGAGGCAGGCGCGGATGCGGTTCCTCCGGCGTCGCAGGGTTTAGTCCGGCAGGTCTTCCGCGACCGGAGGGTCCGAAACGAGAGGCTGCCCGCGCCCGTGCTGCGAGCAAGCGGGAGGTTGGGAAAGTCGGCCTGGGAGGTAAACGCCGCGGCTGGGGCAAACCGGCATGGATCTGCCGTGAAGGTAAGGCGCCAAATCCTGAGCAGTCGGGACATCCCCCGCGCGCTTGTGAGATTCCTCTTTCCATTGAGCTTTGGCGCTGGCGATCACGCGCAGATTCGTCCAGCAGACTTTGGCGCGCGCCTCGTTGCGCGACTTGGCCCAGACGGGAACCGCCACGCCGAGCAGCAGGCCGATGACCGCGAGCGTCAAGGTGATCTCCCCCAGGGTAAACGCATCCTTCCGAACCAGTTCCTGTCCAAGAAATGGCCGGTCCTGTCTCACTCTTGTGCAGCAATGCCAAGGCATACCCCACCATTCGATCTTGCAACGCGCTTCTTCAGAGCGCAGGCGGAGAAAAAAGCATTATTCCTGCCACAGCCGGAGGCGATGTTTGTAAGCGCCTTTGCGCTCTCGCAAGGCAATTGCCGTCCATTTAAGCCCTTTGGAGGCCAATAGCCACAATCGCATGGGGTGCGCCTCTGTCGGAGCCCAACTAATGGTTGCGAGGCGGGCGCGAGACGGGCGCAACTCGGCCTGCGTGAAGATTTCTCTTTTCCTGAGCCAGAGCGGGATGGACAATGAATCGGAGCAGACATGAGAGAACGATGGTTTTTTCAAGAGCCGAGGCGCGCAGCCGGGCGGCCCGCAAGCGTCCTCGCGGATACGGCGAGCGGTCCGACCGTCCCGCAGGCGGAGGCGATTCCCAGAGCATGAACATGGCAACCGACGATGGGCGGGCTGGCGGAATTGAACGATGGCGCCCGCCATCGGGTCATAGCACTGAATCATGTTAGGACGCAGCCGCCAACTTCGGACGCAGGTGAATATGGTGTTGGATGGGGCGCTCTGCTGCCTGGCGCTGTGGATCGCTCATTTCACCCGGTCGCAACTGATCCAGGACGCGTTCGACCCCATGCGGATCATCGAGCCGTTCAGCGAGTTTATCTGGCTGTGGTTCCTGGTGTTCCCCGGGGCGCCGCTGGTGCTGGATTCGCAGGGGTTTTACGATCTGCGGCCGCTGCCGCGATGGCGCGACGCGATGTGGATTCTGCTGCGAAGCTGCGCCCTGCTGACGGTGGGGTTCATCCTGGCGATGTTCCCGCTCAAGCTCAGCCTGGCGCGGTCGGTGATGGTGTTGTTTGGGGCGGCCAGCTTTGCCCTGCTGCTGCTGCGGGTCTGGATCATGCGGCGCATGGCGCGCCGGCGCCTGAACCGGCCCGAGTGGCGTCAGAGCTTCATCCTGGTGGGAGACGCGGCGGGCTTGAAACGGAGCCGGGAGGCCCTGCTGGCCGCGCGAGACGAAGGCATCGATCCCGTGGCCGAACTGAGCCTGGACGAGGCGCAGCCCGAGGTGCTGGAGAGACTGCTGCACCTGCATTCGGCCAATGGCGTGATCATCCACTCGCGCCACACCAAC
>JAKLEJ010000110.1 GCA_022711695.1 Verrucomicrobiota bacterium
CGAGATTTCCCGCGGCGCCGTCCACCTCGAACAACCCGACGGCCGCGCTGAGAAAGCTCAGGTAAGTCGGCGCATTATCGAGGAAACTCGAGAGGCTGCCCGTGCTCCAGAAAAAGAAACCCGGACTGGCGCTCGCAAAGCGGTTGGCATTCAACTGCAACCAATCGAGCGCCGGGATCATGGTCGCGAAGATGCCGATAAAGAGAATGGCCACCTCCCGGATGGGATGGAAGTTGAAGTCGTTCGCCTCGTGAACCGGTTTTGGCGTTGTGCGATACGACAGCGCTGCCGCCGCGATCATGATCGCCTCGCGCAGGACTGGTGGGTTGTTAATAAACACGGCTCCCAGGATCACGGCGAGCCACGCGAGATTCAGCAGGCCGCCGAACTTCCACTCGTCCGGCGGCTCCGCCAGTTCCCGCCGAACCTCTCGCGGCGCTCGCCGGTAATTGCGGCGGTCAATGAAATAGAAGGCGATCAGCAGCACGCCGACTCCCACCACCCACATCGGCCAGCAACGCAAAAACACCCACCAGAACGGCACGCCCTTCAAATAGCCGAGGAACAAAGGCGGATCGCCGATCGGAGTGAGGCATCCGCCGACGTTCGAGACAATGAAAATGAAGAAGACCACATGGTGTGCCGTGACGCGGTACTTGTTCATCCGGATCCACGGCCGGATCAGCAGCATTGAAGCGCCTGTTGTTCCCAGCAGGTTTGCGACGACTGCGCCGACGAGCAGGAACAGCGTGTTCATCGGCGGCGTCGCTTCGCCTTTTACCATGATGTGAATGCCGCCGGAGACCACATACAGCGAGCCGATCAGCGCGATGAAGCTCACGTATTCGTGGGCGGTGGAAAGCACGGTGGCCGTGGCGGGTTTGGGCAGGACGAACAGGTAATAGCAGAGCGTCACCAGGCCCAGGGCCACCGCCGCCTTCGGATAGTGCCGGCCCCACCAGTCGGCAAAGAACAGCGGCGCCAGCGCGATCAACGCCAGCAACGTCCCAAACGGCAGCACCATCCACAAGCTTGGCTCGTAGCCCATCCCCAAGGCTAGGGCCTGCGCCGAAACCGGGTCAACCGCGAATCCCACCCGCCCCGCGTTTAACTCCGACTGGGGCGTCACTTCGCTTCTCAACGGCCAAGTCGTCCGTGTGGAGTCCAGTCCAGATTCAGCAGACGTCGTCAGCCGGCTGCGAATTCGGGAACTGCCGGCGCCGTCTGGCCCCGATTGCGTTGACCGCGGATTCAGGTTTGGGGTTGTCACGACGCCGCAGGAGGCCGATTATGCGCCCGCCATGAATCCACGAACTCGTCGCTCCGAACCCGGCCCGGCCGTCACGCGCCGGGATTTCCTTCGCGCCACCGCCGCGGTGGCTCCTTTCCTGATCGTTCCGCGCGCGGTCGTGGGCGGGCCAGGCGTGGTGTCGCCCAACAGCAAGCTGAACATCGCCGGCGTAGGGGTGGGCGGCCAGGGCGGCAGCGACATCCAGGACGTCAGTTCCGAGAACATCGCCGCCCTGTGCGATGTGGACTGGAATCATGCCGCGGGGCTCTTCAAGAAGTTCCCGGGCGCGAAACGCTACCACGATTTTCGCGAGATGATCGAGAAGGAGAAGAGCCTGGACGCGGTGGTGGTGGGCACGCCAGACCACACTCATGCCATTGTGTCGATGAGCGCACTCAAGGCGGGCAAGCACGTCTATTGCGAGAAGCCGCTCACCCGGACGGTGCGCGAGGCGCGCCTGCTCACGCTGGAGGCGCGCGAGCGGAAGCTGGCCACGCAGATGGGCAACCAGGGCATGGCTTTCGAGGGCAACCGCCTGATGACCGAGTGGGTCAACGCGGGCGCGATTGGCGTGGTGCGCGAGGCCCACGTGTGGTCCGATCGCCCAACCCGCAAAGGCAAGGCGCCCGGATGGTGGGCCCAGGGCATCGAGCGCCCCAAAGACACTCCGCCTGTGCCAGAGTCGCTGCATTGGGATCTCTGGCTGGGGCCGGCCCCGTACCGGCCCTATCACCCGGCCTACGCCCATTTCCGGTGGCGCGGCTGGTGGGATTTCGGCTCGGGCGGCCTGGGGGACATGGGCATTCACAACCTGGCCCCGGTGTTCTCGACGCTGGAACTGGGCGCGCCCTCGAGTGTGCAGGCCAGTTCCACCCCCGTGTTCCCGGATTCGCTGCCCGCCGCCTCGATTGTCCACTACGAGTTTCCGGCCCGGGGCGCGCTGCCGCCGGTGAAGGTGCACTGGTATGATGGCGGGATGATGCCCCCTCGGCCCGAGGAGCTGGATGTGGACGAGGAACTCGACCGCGAGGACGGCATCCTGCTCATCGGGGACAAAGGCAAAATGCTGGTCGAGGGCTGGGGCGGACACCGGCCGCGGCTGCTGCCCCAGAAGCGGCACGATGAGTTCACGCGTCCGCCCAAGACGCTGCCGCGCAGCGTGGGCCATCACCGCGAATGGATCGAGGCCTGCAAAGGCGGGCCTGCGCCCCGCTCGCATTTCGGCTTTGCCGGGCCGCTCACCGAAGCGGTGCTGCTGGGCACGGTCTGCGTGCGCCTGGGTGGGCAGCGTCTGTTGTGGGACAGCGCCAACCTGCGCGTCGCCAACGCGCCCGAGGCCAACAACCTGCTCCATTACGAATACCGCAAGGGGTGGTCGCTGTAACGGCGGCGCCGCCGAGCGGGAAATGCGGAGGGGCGCAGGCCGGCCTCGCGGGCCGGGGCGCTCAAGAGTTTTCCAGCGGCCCGCTCCAAATTCTTCTGGATTTTGCGGCCGGGTCGGCCAACCATCTTTGCCGCACCAGAGCCCGGGCGCGGCAGGAAGGCCATGGATGATCCAATGCGCTTCCCGGCGCAGGAATGACGGTTACTATGAAGACCATGATTTCGCCAATGGAAATGACCGACAACACTCTTTCCCGCCGCCGGTTTCTGCGGCGCTCCTCGCTGGCGCTGGCGGGGGCTGCCGCGGTCCAACTGCCCTTTGTCACCACCAGCCATGCCGCTCCGGACGATCCCATCCGCATCGGGGTGATCGGCTGCGGCGGGCGTGGCACCGGGGCGGCGCTGGACGCCCTGGGCGCGGCCACCAAAGTGGTTTATCCCGGCTCCGGTTATCACACCGAGGATGTGGCGGCCGGCACCCAGGCCACCGCCAAAGGGGTGCAGGTGGCCGCCCTGGCCGATCTGTTCCCGGATCGGCTCACCTACTGCCGCGACAATCTCAGCCGGCTGGGCGTGAACCTGCCCGACGACCGCTGTTTCGTCGGCTTCGACGCTTACAAGAAACTCCTGGCATTGGCCGACGTCAATTACGTGATTCTGGCCACGCCGCCGCATTTCCGTCCTCTCCATCTCAAGGCGGCCATCGAGGCGGGCAAACACGCGTTTGTGGAGAAACCCGTGGCGGTGGATGGTCCCGGGGTGCGCCTGGTCCTGGAGGCCCATGAGCTGGCCAACCAGAAGAAACTCGGCATTGCCGCCGGCACCCAGCGACGCCATCTGCGCGGCTACAACGAGTGCCTCAAGCGCATTCACGACGGCGCCATCGGCGAGATCGTCTATGGCCGCTGCTACTGGAACGGAGGCGAAATCTGGGTGGTGGACCGCAAGGACGGCTGGTCGGACATGGAATGGCAGTGCCGCAACTGGAACTACTTCACCTGGCTGGGCGGCGACCACATCGTCGAGCAGCACGTCCACAACCTGGACGTCATGAGTTGGGCGCTGGGCTCGCATCCCCTCAAGGCCATCGCCCTGGGCGGCCGGCAGGTCCGCGTCCAGCCGGTCCACGGGCACATCTTCGACCATTTTGCGGTCGAGTACGAGTATCCGAACGGGGTGCGCGTGTTCAGCCAGTGCCGCCAGATCAACGGCTGCGAAGGCAAGGTCGAGGAGGCTTTGGTCGGCAGCAAGGGAACCAGCAACTGCGCGAACTGGATCCGGCCCAGGCAGGGCGAGGTCTGGCGGTTCCGCGGCCCGGACGTGAACGCCTACCAGCAGGAGCACCAGGATTTGATCGCCAGCATCCGCGCCGGCCAGCCCATCAACGAGGCCAGGAGCGTGGCCGAGAGCACCCTCATGGGCATCATGGGCCGCGAGGCCGCCTACAGCGGCCAGAGCATCGAGTGGGAGCAGGCCCTCAATTCCCAGCGGCGGCTCGGACCGGAAAAATACGAGTTCGGGCCGCTGCCGGTCGCCCCGGTGGCCCTGCCCGGCAAGTATCGTTTCGCCTGAGCCGTGCGCGCCCGGATGGCCTTGGCTCCCGGCGCCGCCTCACCCCTCGCGGCGGCGGCGGTCGTGGCCTCCTTTCCACTTGGGCTTGAGATATGAAGATCGGCCTGGCGCAGCTCAACACCACCGTCGGCGATATCGCCGGAAACCAGGAGAAAATCGCTGACGCCTACCGGCGGGCTGCGGCCGCCGGCGCGGACCTGGTCCTTTTTCCCGAGCTGTCCACCACCGGGTATCCGCCGCGCGACCTCCTGCTGCGGCCGCGGTTTGTCGAGGACAACCTCGCCGCCTTGGAACGGCTGGCGGCGTCGTCGGCCGAAACCGGCATGGTGGTGGGCTTTGTCGGCCGCAACGAGCGCCGTCCCGGGCGCGAAGTGACCAACGCGGTGGCATTGCTGCATGGGGGCCGCGTTCTGGCCACCCGGTCCAAGACCCTCCTGCCCACTTACGATGTCTTCGACGAGGACCGCTATTTCGAGCCGGCGGCGGAGACTCAGCCCGTCGAGTTCAAGGGCCACAAGCTGGGCCTGACGATCTGCGAAGACGTTTGGAACGACGAGGATTACTGGGACGAACGGCGCTACCGCCGAAACCCGGCGGTCGAGCTGGCCCAGGCCGGCGCCACCCTGCTCCTGAATTGCTCGGCCTCGCCCTGGCACCTGGGCAAGACCCGCGCCCGCCGCGAGATGCTCTCGCAGCTCGCGGTCAAGACCCGCTGCCCGGTGGCCTACTGCAACCTGGTCGGAGGCAACGACGAGCTGATCTTCGACGGCGCCAGCACCTTGCATGACGCCCGGGGACGCCTCCTCGCCGAGGGCAAACGGTTTGACTCGGACCTGGTGATGGCCGAACTCGGTCTCGAGCCTCCGGGCGAATCGTCCGCACCCCCGGACGAGGAGCAGGTTTACCGCGCCCTGGCGTTGGGCTTGCGCGATTATGTCCGCAAGTGCGGCTTCCAGTCGGTGGTGCTCGGGCTGAGCGGGGGCATCGATTCGGCGCTGACGGCCTGCCTGGCGGTCGAGGCCCTCGGAGCCGCGCACGTGCGCGGGGTCTCGCTGCCGTCCCAATACTCCTCTCAAGGCAGTCTGGATGACGCCCGCGCCCTGGCGTCCAATCTCGGCATTCGCTACGACGTGATCCCCATCCAGGCGCCGTTTGTTTCGGTCAAGGACCAGCTCAAGGACGTGTTCGCCGGGCGCGCCGAGGACATCGCCGAGGAGAACATTCAGGCGCGGCTGCGCGGCGTCATCCTCATGGCCTTGTCCAACAAGTTCGGCGCCCTCCTCCTGACCACTGGCAACAAGAGCGAGGTCGCCGTCGGCTATTGCACGCTCTACGGCGACATGTGCGGTGGCCTGGCGGTGATTGCGGATGTGCCCAAGACCATGGTGTATCGCGTGTCGCGCTGGGTGAACCGGCAGCGCGAGATCATTCCCGAGGCTTCCATCGCCAAGCCGCCTTCCGCCGAGCTGCGGCCCAACCAGACCGATCAGGATTCGCTGCCGCCCTACGAGATACTCGACCGGATTCTGGAGGAGTACGTGGTGTGTCTCAGGACGCCGGCCCAGATCGTTGCCGGGGGCGTGCCCGAGGCCGACGTGCGACGGGTGGTGCGGCTGATTGACTCGAGCGAATACAAGCGGCGCCAGGCGGCCCCGGGGCTGAAAGTCACCACCAAGGCCTTCGGCATGGGCCGGCGTGTGCCCATCGCCCAGCGCTACCGCGAACTCTAGCCCGCTGTCGCCGGCGCGGGGCGCCTCCACCGGAAAGTGGGGCGATCGGCCTGGAACACCTTGCGGCGGTCCGGGCTATCCGGGGTGTAAATGGCGTATTCGTGCGGCCGGCAATGGTAGTGGCCCGCCAGGAGACGGCGCAGCCGGTAATGGGCTTCGATAAGCGGGGCGCAGCGAACCGCCCAGTGGGGCGCGCGCGCGCGCTGCTCCCGGTGCTCGCGGGCCGCGTTTGCCCCCAGGCTCATGTTCGAGCCCGTCTCTGCGAAGGCGCTGGTGAACTCGCCCAAGGTGGCCATCCGAACGCCGGCCCGGATCAGGCGCAGCGTCCATTCGCAATCGCCCAGGTCCCGAAGCGTCGGATCGAAGAAGATCCCCCGCTCCCGGATCACCCGCTGGCGCAGGAAGGCGCCGGCGGTCAGAAAACTCAGGGTGCTGCCCACCTGCGTCTGAAGCGTCTGCGGCGTCAGCGCCCGGCGTTCGCACAAATACCCGCCCCGGGCGTCCACCACAATCGTGTCCCCGAACACCACGTCCGTCTCCGGATGCTCCTCGAAATAGCGGCTCACCCTCTGGAGGGCGCCCGGAAGGTACTGTTCGTCGCAGTTGATGTAGGCCAGCAATTCCCCGCGGGCCCGCCGCCAGCCCCGGTTGACGGCGTCGTACATCCCGGAATCCTTCTCGATGACCGCGGTCACTCGCCGATCGCGCGGCAGCCAGTCCCCGGTGCCGTCGTCCGAGCAGGAATCCTGCACAATGTGCTCCAGTGCGATTCCCTGATCGGCCACCGAGGGGATGCAGAGCTTGAGCCAGTCCGAGTTGCGAAAGCTGGGAGTGACGATCGTAAAGCGCATGTCTCGAAAGGCCCTCGATAGCGGCGCGCTTCGGTCGGGGCAAGCAAAAACCGGACAGAACTTTGCTGACAAGGCCCTGGGCTTCCTCCACTCTGCGGACCGTATGACGCTCGGGTTCTCATCGCTGGTTCCGCTGCTGGCGGTCTATGGATTGCTGATCATTCTCGCTTCGCTGGCGGGAGGCTGGGCCACCCTCCTGGTCCGGCTCACCCACACCCGCCTGCAACTGGGCACCAGCTTCGTGGCCGGCTTGATGCTCGGGGTGGGCCTGCTTCACCTGCTGCCTCATGCCTGGCACCAACTCCGTTCCCTCGATGCAGCGGTCACCTGGATGCTCGCCGGTTTCCTGGCGGTGTTTTTCCTCCAGCGCTTTTTCCACTTTCACCACCATGACGTGCCCGAAGAGGGACACCCTTCCGACGCTCGGGCCGCCGACTCCCACGAGCATGTCCATCATCACCCCGGCGGGGTGTGCCCCCACTCGCTGGCCGAGCAGTCCGCCCGTCGTTTGTCATGGACGGGCGCAACGCTCGGGTTGTTCCTGCACTCGGTGCTGGATGGTGTGGCCGTGGCCGCCAGCGTGCAGGCCGAGGCTTACGGCCACGCCCACGGCGCCATTGCCGGCATGGGCACGTTCCTGGTCGTGCTGCTCCACAAGCCCTTCGACGCCATGGCCGTCGGCGCTCTCATGGCTCGCGGCGACTACTCGCGGACGCTTCGGCATATCGTCAACGGCTGCCTGGCCCTGGCCATCCCCATCGGCATGCTGCTCTTCCACGTCGGGCTCAGCCAGTCTCCCGCCGCCCAGACCTTTCTAGGCGCAGTGCTGGCTTTTTCCGCCGGCACCTTCCTGTGCATCGCCGCCAGCGATCTCCTGCCCGAGCTGCAATTTCACGCCCACGACCGCTGGAAGCTCTCCACCGCCCTCATCCTGGGGCTGGCGTTTTCGTTCGTGATTGGCAAGTTCGAGACTACCGGGCACGACCGGAATGCCGCTGACTCCCACGAGACTCAACCGGCGCAGGAAAGCGATCACAGCGATCACAAGCACTGACTCTCTCCGCAGCCCGGCCGCCAGCCGGAAAGCTGAAGCAACCCCCCTGTCCGCGCCGCCTTCTGTCGCCGAGCGCAACCGCGCCAAAGCCGCCAGAAGCCAAGAAGAAAGCCACCGCCCAAACGGGCGGTGGCGTAAACCAGAAAGGCGCGAAGGCCGGTTAGCGATTGCCGCCACCGCCGCCACCACCGCCGCCGCCGCGTGCTCCGCCGGGACCACCCTGGCCGCCGCGGCCTCCAGGCCCCATTCCACCCCCGAAGCCTCCCAGAAGCATTTGATACCCGATCGCCGGTCGGTTCTCCATTTGCGTCTTCTGTTCGTCCGTGAAGGTGGGCGCGATTTCCTTCACCGCCTTCAGCCGGAGCATGGCGATGTCCGTCTGAATCTTGGCCACGGCCTCGATCCTGGCCCGAACCGCTTTCTCGTCTGCGCCCTTGTCGAGCGCGGCCTTGATGGCCTCTTTCTGGGCGGCCGACAACTTCTCGTTCAACTGGGTCAGTTCCGCCTGCGACCCTTGCATGGACTGCCGCATCTTGGCGGTCTGGTCCTGGGTCAGGAACCCGCCCATCCTGCCTCCCCCACCGGGGGCTTGGGCGTTTGCCTCCAGGGCAGCCGCGCTGAGCAGGCCGATCACAACGGCCATGTGAGTCAGTAAGGTTTTTGTCTTCATGTCTTGTTGGTTGGATGGTGTTCGGTTTGCAGCCCACGGCAGGGGCGATCGCCTTGCGAACCGGGCCTAACCAGCCTCCGGTCCCGATCCCTCCGCCGCCGCGACGGCTGCGCTTCACTCGACCAGACGTTTCCAGAGGCCCCGGGGTTACCATTGCTTCTCCTGGGAATCCCCCCCCGGGGGGGGCGATCCTTGCGCGAGTTCGAGGCTCTACCTTGAAATCCGCCGCCGGTTGCCTGTCGCAAATGCGGCAAGCAAGGTGGGGACGCCAAAGTAACCGATGTGAAAGCATGGTGCTTGCGTGGATTGGCACGCAAAATGCTTTTAGATACTCATGAAACTGAAGAGTTTCAGATACGTTAAAGGCTTGGACCCTGCCGCCGGTGTTGTTCTGAGAACATCGGCGCAATGTCTCGCATAAATCCTCATCGAAAGCGCGCTGGGCTTCCGTCCGGCGTTTCCAGCGAGTAGATTGGAAAAGGCGTCTGGCGGTCTGCTCAACAGACCGCCAGCCTGCTTTCCAGAACTGGAACAGCCTGCCAAGAAATGGGAACACCCTGCCGTCTTGGCCCCCGCTTGGCCGCCAGAAGCCCGCCGTGGTTTTCGGGCGCGCATCGCCCGTCCCAAATCGGCCTGGGAAGCCG
>JAKLEJ010000111.1 GCA_022711695.1 Verrucomicrobiota bacterium
GCTTGCCGTCGCGGTGCTTCAGGCGGCAGAAGATGCCGAGCACCTTGAGATGGCGCTGCAGGCCCATCCACTCGAGCTGGCGCCAGAACTCGCCGAAGTCGCCGTCCACCGGCAGCCCGGCCTTGCGCGCCGCCTCGGCGTCGCACCCCAGGGCGTAAAGCTGGCGGCCGAAGGGCGTGCGCGTCAGCACCGCGTGCGCCAGGGCCACCACCGCCGCCAGAACCAGGATGGGCGCGGGAATCCCCAGCCAGCGGTCCGTTCCCAACGCCAGGAAGCCGGAGGGCAGGTTCATGGCGCGCGTCTCCGTGAACCAGAGGGCGAAGCCGCGGCCCAGGTAGAGCGTGGCCAGCGTGACCACGAAGGGGATCAGCCGCCACCGGGTGATCAGCCAGGCGTTGAGGGCGCCGCAGGCAAGCCCGATCGCCAAAATGACCGCCAGCGCCAGCCCCAACGGCGCGCCGCCCAGGGCCAGCTTCCCCGCGACGGCCGCCGCCACGAACATGATCGCCCCCACCGACAGGTCCACTCCCGCCGTCAGCAGCACAAACGTCATCCCCACGGCCACGATCGCCGTCGAGGAGGACTGGACCACGATGTTCAGCAGGTTCGGCCCGGTGAGGAATTTCGGCGACTGCGCGGCAAACACCGCCAGAACCGCCGCAAAGAGGAACAGCGAGGCGTTGTTGAGGGCCAGCAGGACCAGGTTCGAGCGCGCCGGCTTCATGGCAGGGGCGCCGCGGCCGGCCCGCCCGCCAGCGCCGCGCGCAGAATCCGCTCGCGGTCGAATAGCGGTTGGGTCAGCTCGTCTTTGATCTCGCCGCGGCTCATCACCAGGATGCGGTCGCAGATGCCCAGCAGTTCCTCCAGCTCCGAGGAGATCGCCAGCACGCCCGCGCCCCGGTCGGCGGCCTCGAGGATAAGTTGGTAAAGGTCGTGGCGGGCGCCGACGTCGATGCCCCGGGTCGGCTCGTCCAGGATCAGCACGCCCGGGTCGGCCATGGCCAGAAGCCACTTGGCCAGCACCACCTTTTGCTGGTTGCCGCCGCTGAGTGTCTTCACCGGGGCCTCCTCGCGCGCCGTCGGGGTCAGGCGCACCGCCGCGCGGACGCCGCTGACAGCCCGGCGGAGCCGGTCGAAATCGAGCAAGCCCAGGGGCGGGCGGGCGTGGCGCTCCAGGGAAACCAGGGCGATGTTGTCCGAAACCGAGGCTTCCAGGCACAGGCCCTCGTCGCGGCGGTCCTCGGTGAGAAAGGCGAGCCCGCGCCGGATGCGACGGCGCGGCGACTCGCGCTGGATGGGGCGGCCGTCGAGGAGAATCTGGCCGCGCGCGCAGGGGTCCAGGCCAAAGAGGATGCGCGCCAACTCGGAGCGCCCCGCGCCCATCAGCCCGGCGAGCCCGAGCACCTCGCCGCGGCGCAGGGCGAAGCGGATGTCGCGCACCACCCCGGGCTGGGTGACGCCGCGGACCTCGAGGCGGACCGGCGGCGCCGCTCCGGGCCCGGCAGATCGCTCCGCTGGCTTGCGGGCCGGGTAAAGCTGGCTCAGATGGCGGCCAACCATCAGCGAGATCAGGCGCTCCACGCTGAAAGCCTCGCGCGGCCCGGCGCCCGCCACCTCGCCATCCCGGAGCACCACGATGTCGTCGCTCAAGCGCAGCACGTCGGCCAGGGTGTGCGAGATGTAAATCATCGAGAGCCCGCGCTGGCGAAGGCGCTCCATCAGCCCGAACAATCTCCCGGCCTCGGGGGCGCTGAGCGAGGTGGTGGGCTCGTCGAAAATGATGAGCCGGGCCTCGAGGCTGAGGGCCTTGGCGATCTCGACCAATTGGCGCTCGCCGGCCGGGAGCCGCTCGACGGCGGTTCCGGGCGGCTGGTTCAGCCCGACCTGTTCGAGCAGCGCCGCGGCCCGCTCGCGCAACGCTCGCCGATGGATGATCGGCAGCGCGCCGACGCGCGGAAACGCCGTCAGGAACAGGTTCTCCTCGATGCTGAGGTTGGGAAACAGGTTCAGCTCCTGGTGGATGAAGGCGATGCCCCGCCGAGCCGCCTCGAGCGGTCCGCGCGGCGCGTAGGGCTGGCCTTGCAACCGCATCCGGCCCGAGTCCGGCGGGACGTTGCCCCCCAGGATGTTCATTAAAGTGGATTTGCCGGCGCCATTCTCGCCCACCAGTCCGAGGGTGCGACCCGGCCGCACAGCGAAACTGACGTCGCGCAGCACGCGCACGTGGGCGAAGCTCTTCGAGATGGCGTCGAACTCGAGCATGGGTCAGACGCGGGGTCGAGCCGGGCGCCAGGTTTGGGCATGGAAGCGGTTCTTCATGTCAGCCAAGCCTGCGCCTCAGGGCGTCCAACATGGCGGCGAGCAGGATCACCCCGCCCTTGACCATCATGATGGTGAAGTGGGACAGGTCGAGCAGGTTGAGGCTGTTGTCGATGAGCTTGAGGAAGACAACGCCGCAGAGGGTCCAGAGGATCCTGCCCCTGCCGCCGAAGAGGCTGGCACCGCCGATGACGGTGGCCCCGACAATGTCCAGCAGCAGCCGCTGCGCCAGCACGGGCGAGCCGCTCTCGGCCTGGCCGGTGTAAAGCACCGCCGCGACCGCAGCCAGCAGGCCGGCGACGACATAGGCGCTGACGACGACGCCGGCGACGGGCACGCCGGACACCAGCGCGGCGCGGGGGTTGTGACCGGTGGCATAGAGCCAGCGCCCCCAGACCGAGCGGCTGAGCATGAAGTGCGCTCCGGCCGCCAACGGCAGGCAGAGCAAGAGCGTCAGCCAGGTCTTCCCGCCCAGGGCGTTGAAGGCCGCCGGCAACTGGCCGATGTTCCGGGAGCGCGTCAGCCAGATCGCCAGTCCGCTGAAAAACATCATCGTGGTCAGGGTGACGATGAAGGGCGGCATGCGAAACCGGGTGATGGCCAGCCCATTGAACAGGCCGACGAGCCCGCCCACCGCCAGCATCGCGGCGAGAGCGGCCGGAACCGCCAGTGGGCTGCCCGCCAGCCAGCCCTGGTCGCCGCTGGCCACCGCCGCCCCGGTGATGCTGCACAGCGCGATGATCGAGGTCGCGGAGAGATCGATGCCGCCCACGATCAGAACCACCGTCTGGCCCATGGCGGCGACAAACAGCGGCAGGAGCGTCGAGAGCAGGTTGCCGAGGTTGCCGACCGAGGCGAAGCCGGGGGTGAACGGGGCCAGGGCCAGGAAATAAAGGGCGCTGAGCAGCAGGACCAGGTGCTCGGAGCGGAGGAGGCGAACGGGAAGGCTCGCGGCCTCGGGCTGCGGGTGCGTGGTTGCCGCGGCGGTCACAGCGCCTTACTTCTTCGCCCCCCACATGCGGGCCGACTTTTCCTTCAGATTGCCCTGGTGAATGACGAACCCGGGATCCTTGACGATCTCCGGGACGGGCTTGCCGGCGCGCGCATCGAGGATGGCGTTCACACAGGCCTCGACCTCGAAATAGACGTCCTGCACCCCGGTGGCGTCCAGGTAGCCGTCCGCCAGCATCTGCCAGGCGGTGGCGTCCCCGTCGAAACCGCCCAGCAGCACGTGCCCCGGCTCGCCGACCTTCTTGTATTTGCCGGCCCCGGTGAGCGCCGAGACGATCGAAGGAAAGAGGAAGTCCGACGAGGTGAAGATGAAGCTGAGGTCCGGGTGGGCCTGGAGGGCGTTGACCACGCCGGCCTGGGCCTTTTCCTGGTTCCACTCGGTGGGCACGCGGGCCACCACCTCGATGGTTTCGGGGGCCTCGCGGACCGCCGCCTCGAAGCCGTCGCGCCGGCCGATGGCGTTGATGTCGCCCAGGTCGCCAATCAGGACCATGGCCTTGTGCTTGCGCCCGGTCTTGCGGGCCTCGCCGATCATGTAGGTCACCGTCTCCTTCGTCAGGGCAAAGTTGTCCGCCACCACCGCCGTCGATTTGGCGTCGCTCTTGTCCGGGGGCCGGTTGAACAGGACGATGGGGATGTGGGCGGCGTTGGCTGCCTTGATGACGGGCAGGCAGGCTTTGGCGTCCTTTGGCACCATCACGATCCCGTCCACCTTGCGCGTGATGAAGTTCTTCACCTGCTCGATTTGGCGATTGGCGTCGCCGTCGGCGATGGCCTGGATCATCTTGAGGTTGCGCCGGCCCAGCTCCGCCTTGAAGGCGTCGAGCGAGGCCACCCAGAATCCCGTCTGCAAGGTCTCGAAGGACACGCCGATGGTCAGGGCCGGGCCGGCCGAACCGGCGGCGGGCGGCGGGGCCGGGGCGGGGGCATCGGACCGGCCGCAGCCGGCCAGCCAGGCGGCCGCCAGCAGGCAGGCCAGGGCAGAAATTGAAGCGTGTTTCATGGCGGTTGGATCAGTCAGGGATGAGCCGCCGCAGATAGCGCACGCTCTCCTCGGCCCAGGCGGCTTCGCGGGCAAGGGTTTCCTCGAGCGTCGGGCCGAAGGGCGTCC
Source organism: Verrucomicrobiota bacterium (assembly GCA_022711695.1). Lineage (GTDB taxonomy): Bacteria > Verrucomicrobiota > Verrucomicrobiia > Limisphaerales > JACRJZ01 > JACRJZ01. The sequence goes on from JAKLEJ010000111.1 coordinate 4,442, forward strand.
AAAGCTCCAGGATGGCGTTCACGTCGCGGCCCGCGTCGCGAAGCCGGCCGAGCACCCACGGCACGTCCAGGCGGCCCTGGCCGGCGGGACAGCCTTCCACCACAAAGCCCATTTGGGAACTCACGCGTCGGACAGTAAAATCCTTCACGTGCAAATTCAACGTGTAAGGCGCCAGGGCGCCCACCACGGCCTCCGGCCCTTCCAGGGCCCCGAAGGAGTTTACCGTGTCCAGGCACACCCCGGCGCGGTCCCTTCCCAGGGCTTCCACAATCCGCGCCAGGACGGCCGCGGGAAAACGGTCGTGGTTCTCGAGGGCCAGTTTGACACCGGCGTCCGCGTAGCGCGCTGCCACCGGCGTCAGCAGGGCGACGGTCTCGTCAGGCGAGGGCTCATGGCCGGCGGAATCCACCACCACCCGCACGAACGGCGAGCCGAACTGCCGCGCGATCTCGAGGTGCGCCAGCAGCCGCTCCGCGCCCACCCCTCGGGTTCCCACCTCGATGGCCAAGCCCCGGGCGCGCGCCAGGTCCGCCAGCCGGGAGCGCTGCTGCTCCGGCAGGGCGTTCAGCCCGAGATTGTCGCAGTATTGGACCACTCGCACGCCCAGCCTGGCGGCCAGCTCCAGCAGCCCGAAGGCGTCCAGCGGCCGGGCGGGCGGATGGCCGGGCACGCCCACCGCCCAGGTGCAAGCATAGGAGCCGATGCCGAGTTTCATTGGGGCGGCGGTCTTACTGCGGCGGCTGGAACCTGCCCTCGACGATCGCCCGCACCTGTTCGCGGACGCTCTGCGGCTCGAAGACCTTTTTCCAATCGGTCCGCAGCACCGCCTGGCGGCCAAACTCGGCGATCAGTTTCGCGCCGTCGGAGAAGGTGAAGTCCACGCGGTTGAAGGCGATGCCCAGCGGCACCTTTACGTGGCCAAAGAGAAAATCCTCGGCCGCGGCCCGGGGCACGCCGCGCCGGACCACTTCCTCGAGGGCTTCGCGCAGGGCCTGGACCAGGGCGATCCCCACCGTCTCCGCCATCGCCGGCTCCAGCAGGGCCATCTGCTCGACGGTGATGCGGTGCGCGCGGGTGACAGGCGCGAAGAACGCCCGGGCCAGCTTTTCGCCTTTGGCGTAGTCTTCCTCGGGGCCCTGCATCAGGGCGCAGACGATCGGCTGGCGCGCTTTTGTGCCGCCGAAGAAATCCGCCCGCGCCGCCGGGTCGTCCTCGCATTCGAAGACGCTCGGATGGCAGGGGTGGGTGACGAAGTAGGTAACGTCCGGCCGCTCGGGCAGTTCGCCGGCATGCGCCGCGGCGGGGTCGAGGGTGACGATCATGGCCCCGGGGCGGGCCCGGGGCACGACCTCCCGGGCGACTCTTCCCAGCAGCCGGTCCGGCAAAGCCAGCAGGATCACGTCCGCGCCGGCCAGCGCGTCCTTCAAGGGCGTGGGAGCCAGGCCGCGCCGGGCCAGGTTGGCCTGGCCGGCTTCGCTCACTTCCACACAGCGCAGCTCGTAATCGGGATGGTGTTGAAGATGATCGACGATGCGGCAGCCCATCTTGCCGCCGGCGCCCAGCAGTGCGATCGAAGTCATGGCAGGGATCAGGCAGTTGCGGCCAGGGACACGGTCTGTCCGGAGGCCGCCGAGGCGTAGCTGGCGAACACCAGCTCCAGGGTTTTGAGATTGTCTTCGCCGGTGGTTTCGGCGGCCCCGGCCCCCCGCAGCGCCCCCAGCAGATTGGCGTTGCAGGCCACCCCGGCGGTCTGCGCCAGCGCGTAGCGCGCATCCGCCCAGACGTAAAACGGCGGCGGACACCGCCGCGCCTGGGTGCCGTCGGCGGTGGTCAGGCGTAGCCAGCAGTCCGGCCCCAGCTCGATCGAGCCGCGCTCGCCCTCGATGAAGACGTAGGTTTCCGGGAAGCGGTCGTGCTCGACGCGGCTGGCATAGCTCATTTCGCAGGTGAGCGTGGCCCCCGAGGCCAGCCCGAGCATCACCGTGGCCACGTCCTCGCCGCGGATGTCCGGATGCACCCGGGCGGTGCGGCAGAACAGGGACCGAGCCTCTCCAAAAAGCATGCGCGCGCTGTCCAGGATGTGCGTGCCGATGTCCGTGAGAATGAACTGCTCGAGCTCGCGCAGAAATGGCTGGTTGTCGAACACCGGAAAACTGTTCGAGTAGGTCATGCGCGCCCGAAACACCCGGCCGACCGCCCCCGTGTCGAGCGTTCGCTTCAACTCCCGCAGCGGCGTCTGCCACCGCCAGTTCTCGTGGACGAAGAGCGGCGTCCCCGCCTGCCGGCAGGCCGCGACCATGGCGCGCGCGTCCGCCAGCGTCGGGGCCAGCGGCTTCTGGCAGATGGCCGGAATCTTGCGGGCGGCCGCCAGTTCCACGAACGGGCGGTGGGTGTTCACATCCGTGATGATGTCCACGAAATCGGGCCGCGCCTCGCTCAGCAGCAGCGCGGCGTCATCGTAAACGGAGGGGATTCCGAACTCCTGCGCCAGCCGCTCGGCCTTGGCGCGCGTGCGGTTGTAGAGCGCCACGCACCGCGCGCCTTCCAGCTCCCGCCAGGCCGCCAATTGGTAGCGGGACCAATAGCCCGTCCCCAGGATCGCAAAGCGCAACTCACGCATAATTGACGCCCGAACCCTACCAGCCGCCCCCCGTCCAGGCTAGGAGATGAACATCAATCTTTAGGACGATCCTAACCCGCATCTCTCCGGGAGGAAGCCGGGCAAATCCGCGCAGCCGGCTCCGCCGCCGCGTCACCGCGCCATCGGGAAGGCCGCATGGCGAGGCGCCGAAATTGGCCCGGCGCACAACCCGGAAGGCGGAGGAAGAGCCGCACTGCCGGTTTGTGCCTTGACATCTCGCGGTTTCTCGGCAATACAAGCATCATAAGCTCAACAGCAAGGCTTGTATCAGTATCTTGCGACAGGATTATTGGAAGGACAACTATGCCAAGAATCAAATCTAACGCCGCCGCGCTCCTGCTCATGTCCGTCAGCGCGCTCATCACAGGCTGCGGTGGGGAGAACCAAGCCACGACTCAACTTCGTAAAGACCTCGCTGCCACGCAGCAATACCTCGGCATAAGCAGAGTCGCCCTCACCAACGCCACGGCCACCATCGAAGCGGTGCAGAGCAAAACGGCCCAGTTGACGACGGTTCTCACAAATTCGACCGCCCAGTTGGCGGCGGCTCGTGCCAGAATTCAGCAACTCGAATCCTTAATAGCCATGAACGCCGCATCAGCGGCTGCGGCCTCGGGAACCGCTGCACGGGATACGCTTAAGTACGCACCTCGAATCGCCCCGACAACGAGCCTCGACACTTACGCAGCCGGCCAAATCGTCTTCTTTACAAACCTCTATGGCAAAAATGACCAGGTGCTGGCTCGCAACGTGGAATGTACCGGTGTCTATGGGCGCAAGGTTGCATTCAAAGAATCCGATTCTTCTCGTCGCATGGCCTTTGACGTTGAGGATATTCACCCCGCAATCCTCGCCCACTTGAGTATCAGTGCAGATACGCAGAAATCGCTCCAAACACAGCAGGATCTTGCCTGGAGCCGGCTCCAAACAGCACAGATCTCGCAAGCCGCAATAGAGGAACAGGATCGCAAAGCTAGACAAGCGGAGGAGGCGCGAGAGCGAGCTGCTTGGGCCGAGAAGCAGTTTGAACGCGACATGCAGGTTTGGGCGCTCCAGAACGACGCCGCAAGAGCCGACGCGACGATGAGGGCCGCTGACGCCGCCATCATCCAGGCACTAAATCCTGCTCCTGCGGTCCTTAACGTCAATCAGAACGCGAACCAGAACATCATTCGTCGCTACTGAGGCCCTGTGTGGCGCATATCTCTCTATGAGCCTGTTTGAAAAATGCATTTAAGACCTGCCCAATCGGGTGAGCATGAGTCGAATCATGGCCAAGTAGACCATCGTTTCCCCGGTGGCAGCTTGACGTTCGTAGTCGCGATTGAGCCGTCGCGAACGTCCGAGCCAACCGAAGGTTCGCTCGACCACCCAGCGGCGTGGCAGCAGTTTGAAGGTGTGGAGTTCGTTGCGTTTGACGACTTCGACGGTGCAGCGCCACAACCGGCGCGCCGTCGCCAGCCACGCACCCGCGTAGCCCCCGTCGGCCCAGATGTGTTTGACGCGTCGGCGCGTCTTCTGCCCGAAGAAGGCCTCCAGCAACCGCTGAGCCCCATCTCGGTCCTGGATGTTCGCCGGCAAAACCAAGACCCGCAGCACCAGACCTATCGTGTCGACCAGCAGGTGGCGTTTGCGTCCATTGACTTTCTTGCCTGCGTCGTAACCCCGCTCGTCGCTGGTTTCGGTGCTCTTGACGCTCTGGCTGTCGATGATGGCAGCGCTGGGCTGGGCCTTGCGCCCTTCGACCAAGCGGAGATGGATACGCAAGTGAGTGTGAATTTGCTTCCACAAGCCGTTGCGCTTCCAAAGTCGGAAATAATGATAGACCGTGCGCCACGGAGCAAAGTCCTTGGGCAGGTTGCGCCATTGGCAGCCAGTTTTGACAAGGTAGAAAATCGCGTTGAGCAGCTCTCGAAAGGAATGACGGCGAGGCCGGCCCTTTCTGCTCGGCTTGGGGAAGCAGTAATCGATCAGTTTCCATTCGCTATCCGTCAGGTCAGATGTGTAACGCATCCCCAGTGTGTAAAGGGTTGCGGTACAAAGTACAAGTTATCGTTAACGAAATGTTGAGGCATTTTCAAACAGGCTCT
>JAKLEJ010000112.1 GCA_022711695.1 Verrucomicrobiota bacterium
CAGGAATCCAAATCGCCATTATGGCAAAAGGTGTTGTTTCGCGCCTCCCCGGCCGGCACGGCATTAAACGTATTGTAAAGCGTGAAGGTCGTCAGCCCGCTGTCCCAGTAGCCGTAGCTCCAGGAGCCATGGGGATTCAACAGGGAGGCCGGGTAATCCGTCGCCAGGTTCCCGTAGGCGTCGTCGTTGAGAATCGTCAGCACTGCGGCGCCCGGCGTGCCCAGAATCGCTTCGCCCGTCGGATTGGACAGAACCAGGTTCACCGTTTCGTTCGGCTCGCCGGCGGTGTCGCCATGCAGGGTCACCGTGAAGGTCTTGCTGGTCATGTCGCCATCGGCCCAGGTCAGCGTCCCGCTCGCCGCCGCGTAATCGCTGCCCGCCGTCGCCGAACCGTCCGAGGCGGCGTAGTCCACGCTCACTGCGCCGGTGGAGCCGCTGGAGCGCGTGACGGTGATCGTGGCGGCGCCGGCCCCGCTGTCGCCTTCGGCCTGGCTGTAGGCGGCCGACGAGAACTGCAGCACGCCCGCCGGGAAGGGCGTTTCAATCACCGCGTCCACGCCGACCTGGTGCCAGCGCGCATCGACTGCCGTTGGGCAGAAGGCATTCGCGAAGTAAATCGCATCCCCGGCCAGCAACGGGAACGTATAGGAATAGGTATGGTAGCTCTGCGGGGCGGTTTGCAGGTCCCCGAAGCCGCTGATGGTGGCCTCGCTCTCGACGGTCTGCACTCCGCCCAGGCTGCTGATCACCAGCACCCGGCTGGGGTCCCCGTCCGCGCTGTTGTTCTTGAAGGTGACCGTCACCTTGTAGTCGCCGGCCCCGGGGGCGACGAACCCCGCCGCGGCAGTTCGAATGTCCGTATCCACCGTCGCGCTCATCACATTCACCTTGCCGGCGATGTAGTGCATGTCGTGGGGCCAGTCAGCCCGGGTGAAGGTCTCGCTGGAGATGTCTTTGCCCACGTTGCCCCAGGAATCCAGATCCCCATTATGGCAGATGACGTTGTTTCGCGTTTCTCCGGCCGGAGCGGCATCAAACGTATTGTAGAGCGTGAAGGCGGTCAGTCCGCCATCCCAGTAGCCGTAGCGCCAGACGCCGTTGGGATTGGCAAAAGCGCGCGGATAATCCGTGGCCAGGCTCCAGCCAATTTCATCGTTGGCGACGGTCAGCACCGCGGTGTTCGGCGTGCCCAGCAGGGCGCCGCTGGTGGGGTTGGACAGCGTGAGATTGATGGTCTCGTCTTCCTCCAGGGTCGCGTCGCCGTTGACGGCCACGGTGAAGGTCTTGTTCGTCATGTCGCCATCGGCCCAGGTCAGCGTCCCGCTCGCCGCCGCATAATCGCTGCCCGCCGCGGCCGAACCGTCCGAGGTGGCGTAGTCCACGCTCACCGCGCCGCTGGAACCGCCCGTGCGCGCCACGGTCACTGTGGCGGTGGCGGTCCCGTTGTCGCCTTCGGCCTGGGTGTAAGCGGCTGACGTGAACTGAAAGGCGCCCGCCGGAAAGGACGCTTGGATCACCGCGTCCACGCCGACCTGGTGCCAGCGCGCATCTTCTGCCGTCGGGCAAAAGGCATTCGCAAAGTAGATCGCGTCCCCGGCCAGCAACGGGAACGTATAGGAGTAGGTGTGGTAGCTCTGCGGGGCGGTCTCCGCATCCCCGAAACCGCTGATGGTGGCCTCGCTCTCGACGGTCTGCACTCCGGCCAGGCTGCTGATCACCAGCACCCGGCTGGGGTCCCCGTCGGCGCTGTTGTTCTTGAACGTCACCGTCACCGTGTACTCGCCGGCCCCGGGGGCGACGAACCCCGCCGCGGCAGTTCGAATGTCCGTATCCACCGTCGCGCTCATCACATTCACCTTGCCGGCGATGTAGTGCATGTGGTGGGGCCAGTCCGTGCGGGTGAAGGTCTCGCTGGAGATGTCTTTGCCCACGTTGCCCCAGGAATCCAGATCCCCATTATGGCAGATGACGTTGTTCCGCGTTTCTCCGGCCGGCACGGCCACGAAGGTGTTGTAGAGGGTGAAGGTCGTCAGCCCGCCATCCCAGTAGCCGTAGCGCCAGGCGCCGTTGGGATTGACATAGGATGTGGGGTAATTCGTCGCCAGGTTCCAGGTTTGAGTCTGGGCCAGCACGGCGTTGGCCAACAACAAGGCCAGCGTCATCGGCCCCAACCACCTGCGGTCGAGAGGGGCCATCGGGGAGTCCACCCGTGAGATCGAAAGTTCCGAGCGGTTCTTGTTCATAGAATGTGCCTGGGATTTATATTTTGGCACAAGCTACGCCCTTGCGCCGCTCGCGCATCCGTTTTTCAGCGGATTTTCCTCCTTTTTCCCCGCCTTCCCAAAGACCGCGAGTCCGCGAGCGAACCCTCCAAGCGGCTTCCTTGTAAGGAGGCGCATAACGCCGCGCGCCTCGCCACGGGCGCCGAAGATTCCGCTTACCATGGCGCCCAGCAAGGGTGTAGGGTGATCTCAGTTGGACCAACTTAAAGAGCACGCCATGCCAAACCCCAAAACCAGATCTGCCCCATCGCCAAAAGCGACCGATCCCGCCAAGCGGCGGCGCGGGAATGGCGGCCCCTGCCCCATCGTCGGCATCGGCGCCTCGGCCGGCGGCTTGGAGGCGACCACCGAGTTGCTCAAACAACTGCCATCCAACCCGGGCATGGCCTTCGTGGTGATGCAACATCTCGACCCGACGCACGAGAGCGCGTTGCCAACGTTGCTGGCCCGGGTCACCCCCATGTCGGTGCGCGAGGCCAAGAACGACCTGCGGATCGAGCCCAACTGCGTCTATGTGATCCCGCCGAACAAGTCCATGCGGGTGGCCGGGCGCCGGCTGAAGATCGCGCCGCGCAAGACGGACAAGGAAGTCCACATGCCGATCGACCACTTCCTCGAATCCCTGGCCAACGAGGAAGCCGACCGGGCCATCGGCGTGATCCTCTCTGGCAACGGCTCCGACGGCACGCGCGGGTTGCTGGCGATCAAGGCCGCGGGCGGCATCACCTTCGCCCAGGAGGAAAAGTCGGCGAAGTACACCGCGATGCCGGCCAACGCGGTGGCCGCCGGGTGCGTGGATTTCGTGCTGTCGCCGTCGCTCATCGCCAAGGAACTGATCAGCGTGGCCGGCCGGCCGCTGGGCGAGCCCGTGCCGCTGTTGCCCAGCACCTCCAAGGCCCGCGGGGAGGAGCGCGCCTTCGAGGAGATTCTGGCGCTGTTGCGGCAGCGCATCGGGGTGGACTTCACCCAATATAAACGCCCGACGCTCGATCGGCGCATCCGGCGGCGAATGGCCCTGCACAAGTTCACGACGCTGCGGGCCTATGCCGATCACCTGCGCACCCACACCGCCGAGCTGCAGGAGTTGTTCAACGACATCCTGATTCACGTGACCGGCTTCTTCCGGGACCCGGCGGTGTTCACCGTGCTGAAGAAGCGGATCTTCCCCAAGCTGCTCAAGGGCCGGGCGCAGGACGAGCCGATCCGGATTTGGGTGCCGGGCTGTTCGAGCGGTGAAGAAGTCTATTCGCTGGCCATTGCGCTGGTCGAGTATCTGGAAAGCCAGAAGCGCAACATCGCCGTGCAAATCTTTGGCACGGACATCAACCTCAAGGCGCTGGACCGCGCCCGCGCCGGTTTCTATCCGGTGGGGATCGCGACCGATGTGTCGGCCGACCGGCTGCGGCGGTTTTTCAGCAAGCAGGACAACGGCTACCGGATCAACAAATCCATCCGCGAGATGTGCGTGTTCGCGCGGCAAAACGTCGTCATGGACCCGCCGTTCTCGAACCTGGACCTGATCAGTTGCCGCAACGTGCTGATCTACCTGGGCCAGCCGCTCCAGCGCAAGGTGTTCCCGGTGTTCCACTACGCGCTCAAGCCGACCGGCTACCTGCTGCTCGGCGCGTCGGAAACCGTGGGCGGGTTTGCCGACCTGTTCACGATGGCCGACAAGAAGTGCAAGCTCTACACCAAGAAGTCCAACGTCCGCCGTCCGGCGGTGACCTTTGGCCAGCCCGGGCCGGAGGCTGTCGCGCCGGAGCCGGCGCCGGTGGACGTGCCGTCCGTGGTTGCCGTGCCGGGGCTGAGCGAAATCCAGCGCCAGGCCGACCGGCTGGTGCTGACGCATTTCAGCCCGGCGGGCGTGGTCGTCAACCGTGCGCTGGAAGTGCTGCATTTCCGCGGGCGCACCGGGTTGTACCTCGAGCACATCCACGGCGAGGCGAGCCTGAACCTGTTGAGGATGGCCCGCGAAGGGCTGACGGTGGACCTGCGCGCGCTGGTCACCAAAGCCGTCAAACAAAACGCCCGCGTCCGGCAGGAGCACGTCCGCGTCCGGACCAACGACCACTACGCCTACGTGAACCTGGAGGCGCTGCCGTTCCGCGTGCCGCCGGCGCAGGAGCGCTACTACCTGATCACCTTCGATCCGGCGCCGGAGGCGGAAGTTCCCAAGGCGCGGACGCACCGGCAGCGCCCCGTTTCGCGGGCCGAGGAGTCCGAGCTGCTCAAACTGCGCGAGGAACTGGCCAGCACCCGCGAATCGCTGCAGGCGATCATCGAGGAACAGGAGGCCACCAACGAGGAACTGCGCTCGGCCAACGAGGAGATCATGTCCAGCAACGAGGAGCTGCAATCCACCAACGAGGAACTCGAGACCGCCAAGGAAGAGTTGCAGAGCACCAACGAGGAGTTGACCACGCTCAACGACGAACTCGAGAGCCGCAACACCGAGCTGGAGAACGTCAACAACGACCTGCACAACCTCCTGGCCAGCGTCAACATCCCGCTGGTGATGGTGGGCCCCGATCTGCGCATTCGGCGCTTCACCAACGTTGCCGAGAAACTGCTCAACCTTATCCCGGGCGACGTCGGCCGGCCGATCACCGACATCAAGATGAAGATCGACCTGCCCAACATCAGCAAGCTGATCGGCGAGGTGGTGGACACGCTGCAAACCAAGGAACTGGAGACGCAGTGTGAGGATGGCCACTGGTGGAGCGTGCGGATTCGGCCCTACAAGACGACCGACCACAAGATAGACGGCGCCGTGGTGGCATTCGTGAACATTGACATGGCCAAGGGCCCGGCGGCGACGGCGTGACCGGAGGTGCGGAGTCACATGAACTTGGCCTCGCCGGCGCGCCCCCTCACCCTGCCCTCTCCCCCATCGGGGGAGAGGGTGGCGCCTCGCCGGGTGAGGAGGTTCGGGACTCGAAGCGCGGGAGGCGCGAATCGCTTCGGCCCATCGCGTTGAGTCGAGCCGCTTGAGATGAAGACCCCGAGAAGGAGCCCCACCGCACGCGCGAGCAGGAAACGAGCGCCGGCCCGTGACCGCCTCGCCCAACTCGAGGCCGAGGTGCAGCACCTGCGCGAAGAACTGGAGGCGGAACGCCAGGCTCACGAGGGGCATCTCGAATCGCAACGCGAACTCGAAATTTCGCGCGAGCGTTACGCCAGTCTCTACGATCTCGCCCCGGTTGGGTATCTGACGCTCGACGGAAACGGCGTGATCCATGAGATCAATCTTGCGGGCGCCAGCCTGCTTGGCATGAAACGGACCGCCATCCTGGGCCGCCCCTTGCGGGTGTTCGCCGCCAAGGCCGACCAACGGGCCGTGCTCCGCCACCTCACGGCCATGCGCCGGGGGGAATTGAGCACCACCACCGAACTGACGCTGGCTGGCAACGACCCCGCGCCGCGCGTGGTTGAACTGCGCACCGTCCGCGCACACGTGGACCCGACTTCCGCGCGCGGCTACCGCTGTCTGGCCACGCTGACCGACATCACCGCGCGCAAACAGGCCGAGGAAGCGGTGCGGACGAGCGAGGAGCGGCTGCGCCGGCTCTATGCCGCCATGAACGACGGCCTCGTGTTGCACGAGGTTGTGTACAACGCCAGCGGCCAGGCCGCCGATTACCGCTTGCTCGATGTGAACCCGGCCTTCGAGCGCATCACCGGCATCCCGCGGGAGCGGGCCGTGGGCGCCCTCGCCTCCGCGCTCTACGGCAACGGCGCCCCGCCGTTCCTGGAGATCTACGCCCGCGTGGCGGCCAGCGGCGAAGCCCAATCCTTTGAGACCGATTTCACGCCCATGGGCAAGTGCTTCCATGTCTCGGTCTTCTCGCCCGGGCAAGGCCGGTTTGCGACCGTGTTCGCCGACATCACCGAACGCAAGCAGGCGCAAGAGGCGGTGCGGGCGAGCGAGGAACTGAACCGCCGCACGTTGCAGGCCATGCCGGCGCACATCGCTGTGCTCGACCGCCAGGGCCGCATCCTCGCCGCCAACCAGGCGTGGGAGGAGTTTGGGGCCCAGAATCGGGCCGCCGGCGAGCCCTCGGCCACGGTGGGCGCCAACTACCTCGAGGTGTGCCGCCGCGCCACGGCCACCCCGGATGCCTCCGCCGCCGACGCGCTGGCCGGCATCGAGGCGGTGATCGCGGGCCGGCAAGCGCAGTTCACCATGGAGTATCCCTGCCACAGCCCGCAGGAGCAGCGCTGGTTCCACATGACGGCCGTCCCCCTGGGCGCTCCGGGCGAAGGCGGCGCGGTTATCACGCACCTGAACATCACCGCGCGCAAGCAGGCCGAGCAGGCGCTGCAAAAGGCGCATGCCGAACTGGAAAAGCGCGTCGCCGAACGGACGGCGCAATTGGCGCGAACCACCGAGCTCGCCCAGGCGGAGCGGCAGCGATTCTACGCCGTGCTGGAGACGCTGCCGGCTTACGTGTGCCTGCTCACGCCGGACTACCGCATGCCCTTCGCCAACCGCATCTTCCGCGAATGGTTCGGCTATCGTCCGGACCGGAAGTGCTACGAGTTCCTCTTCGACCGCAGCCAGCCGTGCGAACGCTGCGAAACCTACAATGTCCTTAAGACCGGCGGGCCGCAGCGCTGGGAGTGGAGCGGCCCCAACGGGCGCCACTACGACGTCTTCGACTTCCCCTTCACCGACACCGACGGCTCGTCGCTCATTCTCGAGATGGGGGTTGACATCACCGAGCGCAAGCAGGCGGAAGCCGAACTCGACAACCTCAACGCAACCCTGGAACAGCATGTGGCCCAGCGAACCGCCGAACTGCGCCAGAGCCGCGAGGACCTCGACCGCGCCCAAACCGTCGGGCAGATCGGCTGGTGGCGGCTGGACACACGCACAAACGCCCTGACGTGGTCCGACGAAAACTATCGCATTTTCGGCGTGCCCGCGGGAACGCCGTTGACCTACGAGACGTTTCTGGGCTTCGTTCACCCGGAAGACCGGGCGCAGTTGGACGCGCACTGGCAGGCGGCTCTGCGCGGCGAGCCCTACGACCTCGAACACCGCGTCCTGACGGACGGCCAGGTCAAATGGGTGCGGGAGAAGGCCTACCTGGAGTTCGACAGCGAGGGCCAGTTGCTCGGCGGCTTCGGCATCGCCCAGGACATCACCCGCCGCAAGGAGGCCGAGGCCCAGATCCTCGCCTCGCTGGCGGAGAAATCGGTGCTGCTGGCGGAGATTCACCACCGCGTGAAGAACAACCTCCAGGTCATCTCCAGCCTGATCAACCTACAGGCCGACACGCTCCAGGAGCCGGCGGTGCGGGCCTCGCTCGTGGAATTGCGCGACCGCGTCCGCACCATGGCGCTGGTGCACGAGAAGCTCTACGAGTCCCAGGACTTCGCCCGCATGAACTTTGCGGACTACGCCGCGAGCCTGCTCGGTTACCTCTGGCGCGCCCACAGCCCCGTCGGCACGCAGGTGCGGCTCATCCAGGCTGCGGAACCGCTGGGCCTGCCGCTTGACCTGGCGGTCCCCTGCGGGCTGATCCTGAACGAGCTGGCCATCAACACGCTCAAGCACGCCTTCAAAGGCCGCTCCGACGGCGAAGTGCGCTTCAGCCTCTCCCAGAACTCCGCCACCGGGCGGATCGCAATGGCCGTGAGCGACAACGGGGTGGGCCTCCCGGCCGGGTTCGACTGGCGCACGGCCGACACCCTGGGCTTGCGCCTGGTGCGGGTGCTGGCCCAGCAAATCCATGGCGACGTGGAAGCGGGCCCCGGCCCTGGCACGCAATTCCGAATCGCCTTCCCGATCCCCCCGGCGTCATAGGCCAGGCGTAGGCGCCCATCCTTTGGAGGGCGCAGCTCCGTCAGCGCCTTCGCCTCACCCGCGCACGGGAGGCCAGCCGGCGGCGACGGAGCGCAGCCCTCCAGCGAATCCGCGGCGACGTGGAAACGGGCCCCGGCTCCCCATGAGCGTCGGTAACAGTTTAGCTGTTCCCCGTTGGCTCAGCAGCGCAACGGTGGGCGGGGCTTATGGCGGATGGATTTTCGGTAGAGAGCGGCTTGGGCCTGGGCGGTGGTCTTGGTGAGGAGGACCAGGAAGAACTGGTGCGGCTTCTTGCCCTGAGGGCGGGCGGTCTCAAAGAGGCTGCGCAGGACGCTATGATTCTCCAGGCCGCTGGGAGAGCGGGTGCCCTGGACCACTTTGCGCATGATGACCACGGGGCGCAGACTGCGCTCGGCCTGGTTATTGGTGGGTGGGACGCGAGGATGGCGGAAGCAAGTGAAGAAATGCTTTTGTTCCGGGCCGGCCAAGGGCTTGCGGAAGGCGTCGGCCCTGGGGGAGCGCAGGGGAGTGCGGCGGAGAGCGCGCAACTTTCGGCGCAGAGTCTGCGCCTGGCGCTGGGCGGTTTGGGCTCTCCAGGGGCGGCGGGTGAGCCGATGGTGCGCCTGGCAGGCGGCGCGGACCCAACCCTGCACGTCCTGGCAGAACTGGCGCGCGACCGGGTCGGCGGCCTTGCCCTTGAGGAGGGCCAATTCCCGTTCCAGTTCCTTGGCCTTGGTTTTGATGTGGGCCAGGCACGATTGCCAGTCCTTGGGACGCACGCCTTTGTAGGAGGCGTAGGCGTCGGCCACGATCGTGCCGGCAAAGCGCCGGCCCAGGAGGCTCTGAGCGGCCTCGGCGGAGCGGTGCGCATCCAGGTGGAAGAAAGCCAGGTCGTCATCCCCGGCATACCAGACCCAATGGCAATGGCCGTCATGGCGCCAGGAAGTTTCGTCGGCATGAACCGTCGACAGAGCGTGGATCTTCCGGCGCAAATCCTCGTAGAGGGGCAGGCCGCGGCGCACGGCTTGGCGCTCGAAGCC
>JAKLEJ010000113.1 GCA_022711695.1 Verrucomicrobiota bacterium
GTGGGGCGATCAAAATTTCACACTGGAACATCAAAGTTGCACAGGGGTGGAACATCAAAGTTGCGAATCGACTTGGGCCCCCTTGCGGGCGACTCGGCCCTCTGCTTTAGTCTGGCCTGTTGGCCTGCAGGATACGGCTCTGCGGAAGCGCAACCGGAGCGGCACGGTCAACCAGGGTTGAGTCTCCCTTCGACTCCGCCGTGAGGCTGATCGGCCTCACGGCGTTTTTGTGTCCTCGAAGGGAGGACTCATCAACCCTGTCGGAAAGCGAAAAACTTTGGGGGTTTGGGGGCAAAGCCCCCAAGCTGGCCGGATGCAAAAAGAAATCGTCAACTAATCCACCGACACGGAACTCCCTTCGTCCGCCACTTGTTGGCGCAACTGCGCAGCCACCGGCTGACGGTGGCCACGGTGGCCGAACAACTGGGCCTCTCGCCTCGTCGTTGTTACCAACTCTACCACCAGTACCTACGCGCTTGTGGACGCCGGCAGCAGGGGCAGTGGACGCCCAAGCCCTCCGGAGGAAATCGTCGCCCCGCCTGGGCCCCGGCCGTAGAACAGTTGCTGCGCAAGCTGCTCGACGCCCGTCCCCCGGCCTCCTACAGTTTTGCCGCCAGCGAGGTCCACCGGCGCTTGGGCCTGAAGTTGGCACGAGCCCAAGTGCGTCGCTGGGCTCACCAGCATGACCTGGCCGTCCATGCGCGCCCGGTGCGCCCCAAGGCCCCGGTCAAGCGCTGGCAGCGTCAAGCCATTGGCGAGCTCTGGCAACTGGACGCCTCCCCCCACCCCTGGTTCCCAGGCTCCGACCTTCAATACCCGCTCCTGGATCTGATCGACGACTGCTCACGCGTCATCACCGGGGCCCGCCTCTACGAACGCGAACTGCTCTTGAGTTACTTCGATCTCCTGCCCGCCGCTTTCGCCCAATACGGACTGCCGCTCTGTCTCTACGTCGACTGCCACAGCTTCTTCCTGGCCCAGCAACCCGACGCCCTCACCCAGCTGGGCTGGGCCTTGAAGTTCTACGACATCTCCCTCCTTTATGCCCCAAACCCCCAGGCCAAGGGAAAGGTCGAGCGCTTGCATCTCTTCTGGCAAAATCGCCTCCCCGCCCTCTTCGCCGCCGAAGCCATCACCAACGTCCCTCACGCCAACGCCTGGGTCGCCCAACTCCGTGAGCATCATAACCTCCACGAGAAGCATCGTGAGTTGGCCATGACCCCCCACCAGGCTTGGACTCGTGCTCAACGTGAAGGTCGCTCCGTCCTCCGCCCCCAACCCCCTTGTCCGTGGTGGCCCTACGTCTGGAGCCTGCGCCTGCCGGTCAAGGTCGCTCCCGATGGAACCGTCCCGGTGGCCAACCAACGCCTCAAAATCGCCGCGCCCCCGGGCACCAAGCTCATCCGTTGTCAGCACCCCAACGGCTCCTACTCCGTCCTCGCCGCCCCTCCCCGCAAAGACACCAAACCCCTGGTGCTCCTCCGCTATGGACCATCCCCAATCACGCCCCTCCCCACAGCCTGAGCCACTGTGCAATTTTGATGTTCCGCAAAAGTGCAACTTTGAAAGGTACACGACAAAGCCGAAACTGAGGGTTGCCTGCCGGGGCGGGAGGGGATTTAATGCCCGGCTCTGTGTTTGCACTATGAAAGTCACACTGAACTGGCTCAAGCAATACGTGGATTTCGACTGGTCGCCCGAGGAACTGACCGAGCGGCTGACCATGCTTGGGCTCGAGGTCGAGGGAGTCGGGAAGCTGGGTGGCGAGTTTCAAGGGGTGGTGGTGGCCCAGGTGCTGAGCCGCGACAAGCACCCCAACGCCGACAAGCTCTCGGTGTGCCGGGTGAACGACGGCCAGGGCGAGCGCCAGATCGTCTGCGGCGCGCAGAATTTCCAGGCGGGCGACAAAGTGCCGTTGATTCTGCCAGGACACACCCTGCCGGCCAAGCCGGGCCAGGCGCCGTTCACGCTCAAGGTGGGCAAGATCCGGGGCGTGGAGTCGCACGGCATGATGTGTTCCCCCCAGGAGCTGGGTCTGCCCGACGCAGTCGAGGGCTTGCTGATCCTGCCGCCGGAGGCCCGGGTGGGGCAGCCGTTCGCCGAATTCCTCGGGCGCGCCGGCAGCGACGTGGTGTATGACCTGGAAGTGACGCCGAACCGGCCGGATCTTAACAGCGTGATCGGGATCGCCCGCGAGATCAGCGCCCTCACCGGCAATCCGCTCCGGCTGCCGGACGCGCGTCCGCCGCAGGAAGCCTCGGCGGGCGAACCAGTCTGCTCGGAGCTGGTGTCTGTGCGCATCGAGGATGCGAAGCTGTGTCCGCGCTACACGGCGCGGGTGGTGCGCGGGGTGAAGATCGGCCCCAGCCCGGACTGGCTGCGGCAAATCCTGGAAAAGGTGGGGCTGCGCAGCCTCGGCAACGTGGTGGACGTGACCAATTTCGTGATGCTGGAGACCGGGCAACCGCTGCACGCGTTCGATTACCACCTGGTGGCCCGGGCCTCCAACGGCCTGCCCACCCTGGTAGTCCGCCGCGCAGCCGCAGGCGAGGGCTTCACCACGCTCGACGGCCAGGCGCGGACGCTGGACGACCAGATGCTGCTGATCGCGGACGAATCCAAGGGCATCGCCCTGGCGGGAGTGATGGGCGGACAAAACTCCGAGATCAACGATCGAACCGTCGACGTCCTCATCGAGAGCGCCTGCTTCAACCCGTCGAACGTGCGCCGAACCTCGAAAACCCTGGGCTTGAAGACCGACGCCTCCTACCGTTTCGAGCGAGGGGCGGACATCGGCATCTCGGACTGGGCCGGTTTGCGCTGCGCCCAGTTGATACTCCAGACCGCCGGAGGCAAACTGGCGGGCGGGGTTGTGGACGCTTTTCCGGGAGCGGCGCAGCCCAGGGAAATCGCCTTGCGCCACGCCAAGACCGACGCACTGCTCGGTGTCGAGATCGCGCGCGAGGCGCAGGATGACTTCCTGAAGCGGCTCGGGCTCGAGGCAGTCTCCGCGACCCCCGAAGCCACCACCTTCCGCATTCCGACCTTCCGCGTGGATTTGAAGCGCGAGACGGATCTCATCGAGGAAGTCGCCCGTCTCTACGGGGTGGACAAGATTCCGGCGACGCCGCCGCGGGGGGCGAGCGGCGCCAACGAGTTCGACGCCACGCACGACCGGTTGGCGGAGGTGCGGCGGCTGCTGAGCGGGATGGGGCTGAACGAGGCCCAGGGCCAGACCCTGGTGGCGGAATCGGCCGCGCGGCTGGCGGGCGGCGCCGGCACGGTTCTGCTGGCCAACCCGCTGAGCAGCGACATGAACGCGCTGCGTCCCAGCCTGCTCCCCGGGCTGCTGGATTCCCTGCGGCACAACCTCAGCCGCCGCGTCGAGGATGTGGCCCTGTTCGAGGTGGGACGCGTCTTCAGCCGTCAAAACGGGACGGCGCGGGAAGAGCGCCGGGTGGCGATCGCGCTGAGCGGCCGCCGCCATCCCCTCTTCTGGAAGGGGGAGGATCGCGAAGCGCGCTACGATCTCTATGACCTGAAAGGGCTGCTGGAGGAGTTCCTCGAACAGTTCGGGCTGCGGGGTGTCGCCTACCAGCGGCGGACCGACAGCACCGGGCTGCTGCTGGAATCGGCGGCGCTGCTGCTGGGGGGAAAGCTGGCGCTGGGCGAGATGGGGCAGTTGCTGCCGGCGGTGGCCCGGCAATACGACCTTCGGGACCCGGTCATGCTCGCGGAACTGAACCTGGACCAGTTGCTGGCGCGGCGCAATCCGTCCAAGTCCTTCAAGCCGTTGCAGCCCTTCCCGAGCATCCGACGGGACGTGGCGATGCTGGTGCCGGAAGCCGTGACCCACGAGGCGGTTCTGACCGCGGTCCGGCAGATCCGGCCGGCCCATCTCGAGCGGGCGGATCTCTTTGACGTTTTCCGGGGCAAGAACATCCCCGCGGGCCAGAAGAGCTTGGCCTACGCCTTCACCTACCGGCACGCCGAACGCACGCTCACCGATGCCGAGGTGAACGCGGCTCACGAGAAGGTGGTCGAGCAGTTCCGCAAGAGCCTGCAGGCGGTCATTCGCGACGCCTGATCCGGGCTCCTTTCGAGGAACCCTGGGTGGGAACGCCCTTTCGTCTCTGGGCGAGGGGTTTGGGCGTCTCTGGATCGCCTTGGGCATGCCTCGGACCCGATGCCATACAGAAAGGGCGCCCCCCGGAGCCCGATCGTTGTCACCTGATTGTCACATGGCTGCCTTGGCCCCGTCACAGACAGAGGCGTCATTTAGGTGAGTATGAAAACGATTGAGGAATATGAGAATGTGGCGAACCTGGAAGGCCCATGGTGGTCCCTTTCTCGGCCGGCGCGCAGGGAGGAAAAGATGACGCCGTGCGAAGACCCCTTGGAGATCCCCTGGGACCTGTCCGATTGGATCGACCGTTACACGCTGCTCGACTGGGTGGAGGAGGAAGTGGGCAAGCTCGACTGGAACAATCCCGAACTGATTGAGGCGCTGCGCCAAGAGCCGGACTTTCGGCCGCGGATGCTGTTGACGCTGGTGACCTATGGCCACCTGACGCAGGTGTTCGGTTCCGAGGAACTCGAGGACAAGTGCTACAGCGACCCGGTCTTCAGGTCGATCTGCGAGGGCCGCCAACCCGAAGCGCGCGACCTGGCCCGGTTCCGCAGGGAGAACCGGGGATTGATCAAAGTCTTGATCGCGCCGGTCCTCCTGCGAGCGGTGCGCCGGCACTTCAGCCTGGAAAACGATCTGCTGCCGGCCGGCTTGAAGAAGTTCGTGGTGGACAACGCCGTCGAGAGGCTGGACTTCGCCCGGCACATGGATTGCCAGATCACGCCCGAGTAAGCAGGCAGCTCGCCGGAAGGCGGGTCGGCGCTCTCAGTTGAGAGACAGCACAACCCGGGAAGCGCCGGCTGTGTTGGCGTCCGGAGTTTTTGGGGCGACGAGCAAGAGGCGGTCGGCCGCGATTTGGCCCTGCTGGGCGAACCAATCCTGGATGCCCCGGGCCCGGGCGTTCATCAATTGCCGCAGCTCGTCCCGGCTCACTTGGATCTCCCCGGCGAGGAGATCCTTCATGAAATCCGGCGTGGCCATGGCCAACGCCTGGCGGTCCTCTTTTGGCAGGCGCTTCTCGGCCCGGGCCGGGCTTCCGGGCTCGGAGGTGAACAGGCCGGCAATGCGTTGAAGGAGGTTTTGCCGGGGCTTGGGCGCGACGGCAGGCCGGGCTGGAGTCGCATTGGTGGGGCCAAGCCGGGCTGCGTTGGTCCGCACGATCTCGGAAATGTTGGTTCCGAACCGCTCGACGAACCGGGCGCGAAGCAGCCGGTCCCGCTCTTGAGGCTCGAGGGTGAACGCCGCCACGGATTCGGGGAGGCGGCCGCTCGCGGTCAGTTCCTGGAGGCGCGCGGCTCGGAGCTGCTCCTCGAGCTTGAGCCCGGCCAGGGCGGCGCCGTCGAGCGCCGGGGCGACCTCGCCCTCGATCTCGAGATTCAACGAGGGGCGTTTGGCCAGGGCGGAGGCCAGCTTGCTCAGCTTGTCCGCTTCGCCTTCGACGAGGTTGGTGACGCCCGGCTGAAACTCGACAAAGCTGAGTTCCTCGCCGCCGCCTCCGGCCAGCGCACCCAACAGTTTGAAGGGCGAGGCCGCCGTCTTCACGATCATGTTGACCAGGATTTTGAGCACGATCGGCCCCAGGCTGAATTGCGGGTCGTCCAGCCTGCCTTTGACGGGCACATCGAGATCGATCCGGCCGTTGTTGTCCTTGAGCAGGGCCACGCCGAGCTTGAGCGGCAGCTTGGTGGCCTCGGGACTGTTGTTGTGCGGCCCGAGCGTAAGCTGATCCACCTGGACCTTGTTCTCGGCCTGCAGGGCGGCGCCCTCGATCTTGTAGCTGAGGTTCGCGCTCAGCCGGCCTTTGCGCAACGGGTAGCCGCCGTACTTCTCCAGGTAGCCCGTCAGCGGCGTCAACTGGGTGTTGGCGTTGGTGATTGCCAGGTCCACCAGGCGGGAAGCGGCAAAGGGATTCACGCGGCCGCGGATGGCGAACGGCGCCTGCGGATCGGTCCAGCCGCAAAGCGCCACGTCGGCGGTTGTGTTCAGGGCGGAGGTGAGGTTGCTGATGACGCCGCTGAGCTCCTCGAGGCCCAGGCGGACCTGTGGTTGCACCGATTCGTCCGTAAAGACAAATGCGGCCCGATCCAGCTCGAGTCTGCCCAGGCGCACCGGAAACGGTTCGGCCGGAGCATTGGTCGCCGGACCCTGTCGAGCGGAGGCAGCGTTGGTCGCGGCGGCCGCGTCCTTCCTGAGGATGAGGGACAGGTTCGGGCGGCGGTCGGCGCCGATCCGCAGGCTGGCCTTGGGCTGCGCCAGGCGCACTTCGTCGATCGCCAGGCGGTTCGGGGCCAACGTCGCCTGGATGCCGCCCACGCTCAAATCGTCCCAGCGCACGAATTCCTTGAAGAGCGCCTGGTCGGTGGTCGTAAAATTGGTCAGACGCACGCCGCCGGCAAAGGCAAACCGCGGGGCGGCGGGGTCGTTCGTTTGAAAGCGGACCCGGGCGGCGGCGCTCAAGGCGCCGCTGGACAGGCCCAGGGCCGCGAACTGCTCGACATAGGGTTGGGCCGCGCGCACATCGAGATTGGTCACGGCCAGTTCGGCCTCGACCGCCAGCGGGGCGCGGACGGCGGTGGCCCGGAGGGCGATGGCGCCCGTCTGGTTGACGCGGAAGGCGGCGTCCGCCTTGACGGCGCGACTGGCGTCCGTGCTGAAACCGCGGAGGGAGAGCGACAGTTGGTCGAGCAGGAACGAGGCGGGTTTCGGCGGAACGAGGTCCTCGACTTTGAGGGTGTAGTCTTCGAGGCGCATTTCGTCCAGGACCAGGGTCCAGCCGCCGAGAGCCACGGTGGCGCGGTTGGTGGCGGAGTCCGTGGGCGGCAGGGCGGGCGCGTTGGTGCGGGAGACGGCCAGCAGGCCCAGCAGGTTGAGGCGTCCGTCCTTCTCACGGCGGACGACGGCGGCGCCGCCATGCCCCCGGAACCGGCCCACCCGGCCCCGCCGATCCGCCAGGCTGGCTTCGACATCCTCGAAGGCGATTTCCCGGATGCGAGTGACCGCTTCGGCGCTTTCGGGCATTCGCACCTCGATGTTGGTGAGCGCAAGGCTGAGATTGGTCACGCTCGCCTCCAATCCGCCGGAGGCGAACGCCGCGCGATAAGGGATTCGCGCGCCCAGCTTGCCGCTGACGATCTGGCCTCGGAAGAAATCCGCGGCGTAAGGCAGGTATTTCTTGAGTTCCACCGCGCCGGTCTTGAGTTCGCCCGACGAGCGGAGGGGATCGAGGCAGAAGGAACCGCCGGCCTCGATGGTCTCCGCCGCTTCGCTGGCCACGCGCACCGAATACGTTCCGTCCCGACCCGGCCGGGTGCTGAAGCCGGTGACTTTCACTTCGATGGGGTTGAGTTCGGTTCTGAAGACCGGGGAGCGCGTCATATCTTCGAACTGGACGGCGGCTCGCTCGACGGCGAAATCCTCGACGTCCAGGGTGAAGGGCGAGGCGGCGGCAGGCGGGCGCGGCGCAGCCGTCGCGGCGTTGGTTGCCGCAGGCGGCAGTGCGAGCAGGTCGAGCAGATTGAAGTGTCCGTTCTTCTTCAGGCGCGCCAGGAGCGCGGCCTCAGTGGCTTTGACCGAACCGATGCTTGCAGCCCTTTCGCGCAGGTTGAAGCGCGCTCCGCGAGCCTCCAGGCCGGAGAGGCTGGCCACGGTCTCTCCCGTCTCCGGGTCGGTCGCCCGCACGTCGGCGACCCGCAGCGTCGCATTGGTCACGACGATATCCAGCCCGTTGGTGTCGGCCGACAGGCGGTAGGCGAGCCGGAGATCGGCCAGGCCGTTGGTGAGGCGCGCGCGTGTGAACTCCTCGAGGTAGGGCTGGTAGCGGGGCAACTGCACCGCGGTCACCTCCAGATGCCCCGAGGACTTCAGCGGCTGCGCCGTCAGGTCGCCTGCCCAGGCGATGCTGCGTCCGGCGTCGCTCTCGGCGTGAAACGAATAGGGGGTGTCCGAGTGAGGCTGGGTGGTGAAGTCGCGCAGGACGAGGTTGATGGGGCGGTACTCGGTCCGAAAGAGCGAGCGGCGGGTGCGGTCCTCGAACGCCACAAAGCCGTTGCTGACGGACAGGTGGGAGATCCGGATGCGCGGGATGGCGGCGGACTGGGCCGGTTTGGGGGGCGCATTCGTGGGCGCCTCCAGGATGTTGGCGAAGTTCAGGCGCCCATCCCGCAGGAGGATGATCTCGCCGACGGGCTTCTCGAGGCGGATCTCGTCGAAGGTCCAGGCCCAGCGGAAGAGCGAGGACGCCTGGAAGTTCACGTAGAGTTCCTCCCAGGAGGCAAACGGCCGGCCGTCGGCTTCGGTCAACGCCAATCCACGCACCGTCAGCGAGAGGGCCCAGGGGTTGACCTTGACCTGGCGAACGGAGGCCTGGCGTTTGACGATCTCCGGCAAGCGTTTGACCATCTGGCTCCGAAGAATGGGCGGCAGCAGGAAGAACCCCGCCAGGGTGTAGAGCGCGAGCGCGGCCGCCAGCCACAGCAAGCCCCGGCGCCTTCCGAATCGAGCCCAAACAGACTGCATGAATGCGTTCATGGCGTGTTCCAAGCGGCCGTTGTCTTAAACGCGACAGTAGCACCGCCCTCCCCGGTTGTCCATGCAGGGAATCGGGAGACGCCGCCGCCGGACTGGGCGGCCTTCGGAAGGTCCGAGGGCCGGGCTAAAGCGGCGCGGAGACGCGCGGAAACGTCAGCAACCCGGCGCGGCGAGCGGGTATCGTCTCCAGGCTGCTGGCGGGGATTCGGTCAGGCAGGCGGGGCTGAGCCGGCCCCGTGGCGGATGTCGCAGCCTTCCTGAAGAAAGACCACTTCCTCGGCGATGTTCTTGGCGTGATCGGCCACCCGCTCGAGGCTTTTCGAGATGACCATGAGGTGCAGTGCCCGTGTGATCGTGTCGGGCCTCTCCAGCATGAGCGCGGTCAGGTCCTGCTGAGCCTGTTTGTTCAGCGCGTCCACCTCCTTGTCGCGGGGGACGATCAGGCGGGCCTGGGCGGTGTTCTTGGTC
>JAKLEJ010000114.1 GCA_022711695.1 Verrucomicrobiota bacterium
CGCCCTCAACTAACGACCCCTCAACCCGCTTAACCCCTGCCGCAAAATCATCCAGCACTACCACCGCCGAAAAATCTCAGATGCGCACCGGCGGATTGAAGGCCGCAGTTCGCGCTTGTGTGGCGTCGGCGGCGCGCCTAGCCTTGCGACGTTTTACAGACAAACTCGCGACAATTTCGATTTCATATGGGCGGCTATTTTGGCGTGGTTTCCAGGGAGGATTGCGTCTCCGACCTGTTTTACGGAACCGATTATCACTCGCACCTGGGCACGCGGCGCGGCGGGCTGGCCGTTCACAACGGCGGGGGCTGCACCCGGTTCATCCACGACATCACCAACGCCCAGTTCCGCTCCAAGTTCGAGCAGGATGTGCTCAAGCTCAAAGGGCGCATGGGCATCGGGGTGATCAGCGATACCGAGGACCAGCCGCTCATCATTGGCTCGCACCTGGGCAACTATGCCATCGTCACGGTGGGGCGGATCGCCAACGCCGCCGAGCTGGTCAAGAAGGCCTACGGGCTGCGCTCCGCTCATTTCTCGGAGATGAGCGGCCAGGAGGTCAACCCGACCGAGCTGGTCGCCCTCTACATCAACCAGGGCTCGACCTTTGCGGAGGGCATCGAGATCGCGCAGGAAGCCATTGCCGGGTCCTGCTCGCTGCTGCTCCTCACCGACAAGGGGATTTATGCGGCGCGCGACAAGCTGGGGCGCACCCCCATCGTTCTCGGCCAGAAGGAGGGGGCGTATGCGGCCTCGATGGAGAGCTGCGCGTTTCCGAACCTGGGCTACGAGACCCTGCGCGACCTGGGCCCCGGCGAGGTGGTCCGCCTGACTGCCGAGGGGGTGGAAACGATGACGCTCCCGCGGTCGCGCTGCCAGATTTGCGCGTTTCTCTGGGTCTATTACGGCTACCCGGCCTCGACCTACGAGGGCATCAACACCGAGGACGCGCGCTATCGGAGCGGGGCGGCGCTGGCGCGGCGCGACCCGACGCCCGTGGACGTGGTGGCGGGCATCCCCGATTCGGGCACCGGCCACGCCATCGGCTACGCCATGGAGAAGGGCGTTCCCTTCCGAAGGCCCTTCGTCAAGTACACCCCCACCTGGTCGCGCAGCTTCATGCCGCAGGATCAGCTCACCCGCGATCTCGTCGCCCGGATGAAAATCATCCCGATCAAGGAATTGATCCAGAACCAGCGGCTGCTTTTCTGCGAGGATTCGATCGTGCGAGGCACCCAGCTCAAAGACACGGTGCAGCGGCTCTACGACTACGGGGCCAAGGAAGTCCACATGCGCCCGGCCTGCCCGCCCCTCATCTTCGGCTGCAAGTTCCTGAATTTCTCGCGCTCGAAGTCCGAGCTGGACCTGGCGGGCCGGCGCGCCATCAAAGAGATGGAAGGCCAGGATGGCCCGCCGCCGCCGGCCTATGCCGATCCCGAGTCGGACCAGCACCAGGCGATGGTGGAGCGCATCCGCCATCGGCTCGGGCTGACGACGCTGCAGTATCAACGGCTTGCCGACCTGGTCGGGGCGATCGGGCTGCCGAAGGACCAGCTCTGCACCTACTGCTGGGACGGCAAGGAATAGGCGCAGCCGATTCGGCTTTTCTTTTGCGCTGGAGCGGGCATGCTAGCCCCACACGCGTCATGACGAGGACATGCTTATGAAAACCAGCGCCGAAAACCTGAAGGAAGCCTTTGCCGGGGAAAGCCAGGCCAGCCAGAAATACCTGGCCTTTGCGAAGAAGGCCGAGAAAGAAGGGTTCCGCAACATTGCCACGCTCTTCCGCACGGCCGCGGAAGCCGAGCGAATCCATGCCGAAGGCCACCTGGGGGCCATGGATGGCATCGGGGCCACCGCAGACAACCTGGCGGCGGCGATCGCCGGGGAAACCTACGAGTTCACCCAGATGTATCCGCCCATGCTCCAACAGGCCCAAACCGAGGGGCACAAGGCCCGGCGGATGTTCGACTACGCCGTGAAGGCGGAAGCCGTGCATGCCCGCCTCTACCAGCTTGCTCTCGAGGCCGTCCGCAAAGGGCACGATCTGCCGGAAGCTCGCATCTATCTCTGCCCGGTCTGCGGGGACATCGAGTTTGGCAATCCGCCGGAAAGCTGCCCGGTGTGCAAGGCCAAAGGCTCGAGCTACATCCAGGTGCGATAAGCGTCCCGCTCGACCCCGATTCCTCCCGGAGGAATCCGGGCGCTGGGACAAGGGACCCGCTGCCGCGCATGAGCCAGCGCGCTGACGCCGTCAGCCCGTTGACGACGGGGCTGCTCGCGGAGCGCGCCGCTCCATGCTGTGCGCAGTTGCCCGTCGGCGGCGGGAGGGCGGGCGCGAGAAATCGGGACACGGAGCGTCCAGCGCCCGACGCGAAAGAAATGCTTCCCAAGGGGCTTTTGTTTCCGGCATAAAAGGCGGAAACATTGTGTGAAACAACCGCGGAAGAAGTGACTGAATGAAAGCGTACCAACCTGGCGACATACGGAATTTCGCAATCGTGGGGCATGCGTCCTGCGGCAAGACCATGCTCAGCGAGTGCATGCTGGCCTGCGCCGGCGCGATCAATCGCCTCGGCAGCGTTCAGGCCGGATCGACGGTTTCCGACTACCACGAGTCCGAGCAGAAGCGGCAGATTTCGATCAACGCCTCCCTGATGCACCTGGAGTGGCTGGACAAGAAGTTCAACTTTCTGGACACCCCGGGCTATCAGGATTTCATCAGCGAAGCGCTCGGGGCGCTGCGCGTCAGCGATCTAGCCGTGGTTGTCGTCCATGCCGTGGACGGCGTGGGGGTTGGCACGGGAACGGTGTGGAACTATGCCACCCACTTCGAGATCCCCAAGATCTTTGTCATCAACGGCGCCGACCGGGAGCATGTGGACATCGACAAGACCCTGGGCCAGTTGAAGGAGCGCTTTGGCAGCAAGCTCGTGCCCATCACCCTGCCCGCCAATCCCGGGCCCGGCTTCAATCAGGTCATCGACGCCTTGCGCGGCAACGTGGCCACCTACCAGACCGACGGCTCGGGCAAGTATACCGAGGAGGTTCCCTCGGGCGAACTCGGCGAACGGGCCAAGCAACTCCACCAGGAATTGATCGAGAAGGTCGCTGAGTCGGACGACGCGCTCATGGAGAAGTTCTTCGAGAAGGGCACGCTGACGGACGAGGAGCTGCGCTCGGCCATGCACACCGCCATCCTCAACCAGGCGGTCATCCCGGTGTTTGTCACGGCCGCCTCCAACAACATCGGGGTGTCGCGCTTCATGGACTTCATTGCCCGCCACGGGGCCTCGCCGGCGGACCGCCCGCCGGTCAAGGTGCAGGACGGCAACGGCAAGGAGGTCGAAATCTCCGTCAAACGCGCCGAGCCCGTGCTGTTCGTCTTCAAGACAGTGAGCGAGGCGCATGTGGGCGATTTGTCGTTCTTCCGGGTCTATTCCGGCACGGTGTTGGTGGGCAAGGACCTTTACAACACCGCCAAGAAAGCCACCGAGCGGATCGGGCAGGTCTTCCAGCTCAACGGCAAGAACCGGGTGAGCGTCAACCAGTTGACCGCGGGCGAGATGGGCGCGGTGGTGAAACTGAAGAACACCCACACCGGCAACACGCTCGCCGCCCCCGGTCTGGATGTGGCGCTGCCCCCGGTGACCTATCCCAAGCCGAACATCCACGCGGCCATGCGCCTCAAGTCCAAGGGCGAGGAAGACAAGATCGCGGTTGGCCTGGCCGCGCTGCACGACGAAGATCCCACCTTCCTCTATCATGTGGACTCCGAGCTGCACCAGACGGTGATGTCCGGCCAGGGGGAGCTGCACCTGCAGGTCATCTCCGAGCGGCTTAAGACCCGCTACAAGGTGGATTTCGACCTCATCGAGCCGAAGATCCCCTTCCGTGAGACCATCAAGGGCAAGGGCGACTCCAAGTACCGCCACAAGAAACAGACCGGCGGGGCCGGCCAGTTTGCCGAGGTCTGGATGAAGCTCGAGCCGCTGCCCCGCAACTCGGGGGTGGATTTCACCGAGTCGCTCGTCGGCCAGAACGTGGACCGCGTGTTTGTGCCCTCGGTCCAGAAGGGCGTGAACTCGGCCTGCACCGAGGGCGTGATCGCCGGCTACCGGGTGGTGGACGTGAAGATCGATTTCTACGACGGCAAGATGCACCCGGTGGACTCGAAGGACATCGCCTTCCAGATCGCCGGCAAGGAGGCCTTTCGCGAGGCTTTCCTCAAGGCCCGGCCCTGCCTGCTCGAGCCCATCTACCAGATTGAAGTCAAAATCCCGGACGATTACATGGGCGCGGTCATCGGCGATCTTTCCAGCCGCCGCGGCAAGATCCAGGGCATGGACAGCGAAGGCGGATTCCAGATCGTCAAAGCCACCGTCCCCCAGAAGGAGCTCTACCAGTACGGCACGGTGTTGCGCTCGCTCACCGGCGGCCGCGGCGTGCACAAGGAAGACTTCGACCACTACGAGGAAATGCCGCGCGAGATGGAGGAGAAAGTGATCGCCGAGGCCAAGAAGGCCAAGGAAGCCAAGCAGGAAGAATAGCGCCCGGCGGGCCGCGCGGCGGGAAGCTCGGGCGCCCCTCCGCGCGCGCCGGGGACCGCCCGCGGCGGACGCGCAATTCCGGATTTCGCTCTTGCATTGCCGTGCGGCTTTGGGCTCAATGAACGGACTTTAGTTGTGCCGCTATGAACCTTGGGGACATCCTTAGTCCGCCGCAAATTCTACCGGACCTGCAGGCCAAAGACCGCTGGGAAGCCATCGACGAACTGGTCAACAACCTGGTGACCACCGGCCGCATCAAGCCCGAGCACCGCGACGCCATTGCCGCGGTGGTTCGCAAGCGCGAGACCTCGATGAGCACCGGCATCGGCTTTGGCATTGGCATCCCTCATGCCTCCACCGACCTGATCCACGAGGTGACCGGGGCCTTGGGGCGCTCGAAAGGCGGCGTCAACTTCGATTCTCTCGATAATCAGCCCGTGACCCTGGTGATGCTGTTCCTCGTGCCCCAGGGACAGTTTCAAAAGCATCTCCACACCCTGGCAGAAATCGCGAAGCTGCTGCATCGGAACGAGTTTCGCAAGGCGCTCGAGGAGGCCCCGGACGCCGAGGCCATGTACAAGATCATCAAGAGCCAGTCCGAGCACAAAGGCTGAACGGTTCCCCGCGGCTGGGGCGCGCCTTCGATGCCGGGACCGGGCGCGGCTCTTTTGCTGACACGATTCACCCATGCTTCATCGCGTCCTTGAACAACAGTTGCGCGCCGCCGTCGAGGCGGTGTTGCCGGACGCCGCCGGGGCTCCGCTGCCGGTTCGCCCCTGCTTGGATCTGCGCTTTGGCGACTACCAGGCCAACGGCCTGATGGCGCTGGCCAAGGAGCGCAAAACCAATCCGCGCCAGCTTGCCTCCCAGGTGCTGGAGAAGCTCGATGCCGGCGCGTGGTGCGAAAAAGTCGAGATCGCCGGGGCCGGCTTCCTGAATTTCCGGGTCAAGCCCTCGGCCATGGCGGCGATCCTCGCCGAGGCCGCCCGCGGCGAGCATCTTTTCTTCCGGCCGGCCCGCCAACCCCGAACGGTGGTGGTGGATTTCAGCTCGCCCAATGTGGCCAAGCCGATGCACGTGGGCCACATCCGCTCGACCATCCTGGGCGAATGCCTCGCCCGGACGCTTCGGCTCCTGGGGCAGCGCGTGGTGACAGACAACCACATCGGCGACTGGGGCACCCAGTTCGGCAAGCTGCTCGTGGGCTGGAAGGAATGCCTGGACCGGACCGCCCTGGAGGCCGATGCGATCGGAGAGATGGAGCGGCTCTATCGCAAGATCAACGCCGAGTGCGAGGCCGATCCCGCCCGCCTCGAACAGGCCCGCCAGGAGCTCGTCCGGCTGCAGGAGGGCGACGCCGCCAACCTGGCGATCTGGCGCGAGATGATCGCGCTTTCGCAGCACCAATTCGACGCCATCTACGGGCGGCTGGGCGTCCGCTTCGACGCGACCCTCGGCGAGAGTTTCTACAATCCCCGGCTCAAGGGCGTCGTTCAGAGCCTGGAGGCCGCCGGACTGGCCCGCGAAAGCGAAGGCGCCCGGGTGGTGTTCTTCGACGACATTCCCGCCCTGAAGAACCATCCGGCCATCGTCCAGAAGAGCGACGGCGCCGCCAACTACGCCACCACCGACCTGGCCACACTGACCTACCGGCTCGAAACCTGGAAGCCCGACGAGATCGTCTATGTGACCGACGGCCGGCAGCAACTGCATTTCCAGCAGATTTTCGCCATCTTCCGCAAGTGGCATCCGGGGGCGGCGGTCAAGCTGGCTCATGTCTGGTTCGGCTCGATCCTGGGCGAAGACGGCAAGCCCTTCAAGACGCGCTCGGGGGAGACGATCCGGCTGGCCGATCTGCTCGACGAAGCCGAGGAGCGGGCGCTCAAGGCGGTGTCCGAGAAGAACCCCGAGCTGCCGGAGGGGCAACGACGCGAGATCGCCCGGGTGGTCGGATTGGGCGCGGTGAAGTACGCCGACCTCCTCCCCAATCGCCAGAGCGACTACGTGTTCAGTTGGGACAAGATGCTCGCCCTCACCGGCAACACCGCCCCCTACCTGCTTTACGCCTACGCCCGCATCCGCAGCATCTTCCGCAAGGCCCAGGCCGGCCCGGACGCAGCCGCCGACGCCGCGCCCGAGATCCTCCTCCAGGCGCCCGAGGAGATCGCCCTGGCGCGCCATTTGCTCAACTTCGGACTGGTTCTCGAGGCCGTGGCCGAGGAATACCGGCCGAACTATCTCTGCAATTATCTCTTCGAGCTGGCGGGGCATTTCATGCGCTTCTTCGAGGGCTGCCCCGTCCTGAAATCCGGCGAGCCGCAGCGATCGAGCCGGCTGGCGCTCTGCGACCTCACCGCTCGAGTCCTCCGGCAGGGCCTGGACGTTCTGGGCCTCGAGGTCCTCGAGCAGATGTAGCCCGGGTTTCGCGGCCAGCGTCGCCGAAGGCGCCCGGCGGCAGTTACGACCCCGCGCGCGGCCGGGTCAGGGCGCAAGAGGGTAACGGATTCGGTTTTCCGGGCTTTTGCATTCCCGGCCGTTTCTGCTACAAGTGTTGGCAGATGGACTTTTTCGTTCAACGCAGCCCGCTGCGCGGGCTTCACGCCAAGGTGGCCGCCGGAGAGCGGCTCAGCGAGGCGGAGGCCCTGCGGCTCCTCGAGAGCCGCGATCTCAACGCCCTGGGCGCCCTGGCGGACTGCGCGCGCCGCCGCAAGACGGGCGACCGCGCCAGCTACATCGTCAACCGCTACGTCAACTACTCGAACTACTGCGTGCTCTCCTGCCAGTTTTGCGCCTTCGCCCGCAAGAAGCGGGACGGGGACGGCTTCGAGCTGACGGTCGAGGAGGTGGTGGACAAGGCCCGCGAGGCGCTGGCCCTGGGCATCACCGAGCTGCACATTGTGGGCGGGCTGCATCCCTCGCTGCCGTTCGAGTATTACACCGGCATGCTGAAGGCGCTCAAGGCGCTGGACGCGCGGCTCCAGTTGAAATGCTTCACCGCCATCGAAGTGCGCCACCTGGCCTGGCTGGCAAAGCTCCCGGTAGCGGAGACGCTGGCGGAACTCAAGCGCGCCGGCCTGGATTCGCTGACCGGCGGCGGCGCCGAGATCTTCAACCCGGAGGTGCGCGACCGCATCGCGCGCGGCAAGGAAACGGCCGAGGAATATCTGGAGGTTCACCGGGCGTGGCACCGGCTGGGGGGCCGCAGCACCTGCACCATGCTCTTCGGCCACGTGGAATCCCTGGCCGACCGGGTGGACCACCTGGCCCGGCTGAGGGCGCTTCAGGACGAAACCCGAGGTTTCAGCGGCTTCATTCCGCTCCCCTACCAGCCCGAGAACAACGAAATCCCCGTCCGCACGCCCCCCAGCGGCTTCGACGCCCTGCGGACGATTGCCGTCAGCCGGCTGTTCCTCGACAACTTCGACCACATCACCGCCTACTGGGTGGGCCTGGGGATGAAGCTGGCCCAGGTCGCCCTGAGCTACGGCGCGGACGATCTGCACGGGACCATCGTGGAGGAGCACATCTTTCGCATGGCGGGCGCGGCGGACCGTCAGTTCCAGCCCGAGGCTGGCCTCATCAAGGCTATCCGCGAAGCCGGGCTTACCCCCGTCCAGCGCGACACCTTCTACGCCCCGATCAAGGTGTGGGACGGAGCGGACAGCCCGGCCTCCCCCAACCCGGCGCATTCGCCGATCCTCGAAGCCAACCTGGCCACCGGATAGGCCGCCTACACGAACTTGCCCGGGTTCAGAATCCGGCGCGGGTCGAGCGCGCTCTTGATGACCTGGTGGAGGGCGACGGCCTCGGGCGGGGTGGCCATGGGCCACCATTTCTTCTTGGCCAGCCCGATGCCATGTTCGCCGGTGATCACGCCTCCCCAGGCCACCACCTGCGTGAACAGCTCGTCGAGCGCCGCTTCGCTTCGCTCCTTCGCGCCCGGCTGCGTGTAGTCCACCATCACGTTGGTGTGGATATTGCCGTCGCCGGCGTGGCCGAAGCAGGCGATCGGCAGTCCGTGCTTCTTCTGCAGGCGCGCGGTGAACCGGAACAAATCCTCGAGCCGGCCGCGCGGCGTCACGATGTCCTCGTTGAGCTTGGTCAGGCCGGTGTCGCGCAGGGCATACGAGAACTCGCGGCGAATCTGCCACAGCTTCTCGCATTCGGCGGCGCCGAAGGCGCGCTCGACAAAGCGGGGGCGGAATCGGCGGACGATCCGCTCCACGTCGCGCAAGTCGCCGCGCACCGCCCGGGGCTGGCCGTCCAGCTCGACGATCAGGTGCCCCTGGCAGCCGGCCAGGCGGCGGCTGCCGGTGCGCTTCTGCGCCGCGCGCAGGGTAAACTCGTCCGCCAGCTCGAGGGCGCAGGGCAGGAACCCGCCGGCGAGGATGGCGCGCAGGGCCTGGGCCGCCTCGCGCATCGAGGAAAAGCCGGCCGCCAGGCAGGCGCGATAGGGCGGCAGCGGCAGCAGCTTGAGCGTGGCCTCGGTGATGATCCCCAGCAATCCCTCCGAGCCCACAAACAGCCGGGCCAGCTCGAAGCCGCTCTTGTTCTTGT
>JAKLEJ010000115.1 GCA_022711695.1 Verrucomicrobiota bacterium
AGCCATCGTTTTGGGCTCAGGCTGTGCCGGGCGGGGAGAGGCCCGGCCCGGGTTTCGTTCCGCCCGCACCCCCGGTCATTTCAACGGGTCATCGACGGTCATGATCGCCTTGTAGGCGTCGTCGCGACTCGAAAGGGACGGTTCCAGTTCGAAGGCCTGCCGCAGGATCGGTTTGGCCGCTTTCGTGTCGCCCAGCCGGTAATGGCTCATGCCGGACAGGAAAAGGGACTCGGCCGTTTCCGGGAGCTTCTTTGAGCCTTCCGCGAGGAGGGCCAGGGCCTGCTTGTAGTCCTTGCGCTCGTAGGCGAATCGCGCCAGCGCGCGCGCCACGATGGGATCCTGCGGCAGGAGCTTGCGGGCCTGGACAACTGCGGCGTAGTCCTTCTCGGCGATCTGCTTGATGGGCAGGCTGTAAAGGCCCTGCAGGGCGGGAGCGCAGAAGGGCTTGTCCGCGAGCGTTTTCTCGTAAAGCTCACGCGCCTTGTCGGGCGCGCCCCGTTTCTGCTCGATGCTCCCCAGGGCCACGCGGGCCGGCGCGAACTCGGCCCGCTTGGCCAATATTGCCCCCAATTGAGCCGCGGCTTTGGAGGGGTCGCCCGCCAGGAGCGCCGGGTCGGTCACCTCGATGAACAGGCGGGCGTCCTCAGCGGCGGCCGGCGTCTTCGATTGCGCGGCGCGCGCGGCGGCCCCGCGCGCGGCGTCCACCTGGCCCATCTCGTACCAGGCCCAAGCCAGGCGCAATTGCTTCCGGCCGTCCTGAACGCCGGCGCGCTCGATCTCGCGGATCACGCCCTCGGCGCGCGCAAACTGACCCTGGCGATAGGCGAGGCGGGCCACCGCCTCGGAGGCGGTGAAGTCGCCCGGCTGGGCTTCCCTGGCCTTGACCGCGAGGGTCCACGCGCTGTTCAAGTCGGCGGTGCGGTCGAGCGACAGAAGGGCGAGGCTGGCGGCGCCCGGCCAATAGTCCGGGTTTTCTGCAACGAGCGTTTGGAGCGCCTGCCGGGCCTTGTCGGGCTGCCCCTGTCTTTCGGCGAGCAACGCCAGGCGGTAGCGGGCGGCAAGGCTGGCCGGCTTAAAGGCGGCGGCGCGCTCGAGCGCGGGCGCGTCTTTCGTGTCGACGTCCTCGGCGGGAATTCCAAGCGCCGCCACGGTGTTCGAGGCCCGGTCCGCCCCGGGGAAGTTCGAGCCCAAAGCCAGCGCCCGCCGCAGAGTCTCGATCGCGGCGGGTTCCTGGGCAAGGCCGCACTGGGCAATCCCCAGGTGATAGAGGATCTCAGGGTTTTTGGGCAGCAGGTCGGCGGCCTTCTTCAGGAGCGGATGGGCCTGTTTGAAGTCGCCGCGCAGGACCAGGACCCATCCCAGGGTGTCCAGGACGGCGCCGCTTTCCGGGGCGAGCTTCTGCGCCCGGGAGGCGTAGTCGTAGGCCTTGTTCAAGTCGTTGAACTGCTCGGAATACAGGGTGGCGAGGTTGTTCAGGGCCACCGGCGAATCGGCTTTGAGCTCGAGCACCCGTTCGTAGGCGGCCCTGGCCTTGGGGTAGTCGTGGGCGCGCTGGTGGTAGATCGATGCCGCCAGCGAGACGGTGGTGAGATCGTCGGGCTGCTTCGCGAGAGCGGTCTCGATCAGGGCGACGGCTTCCTTGACCCGGCCGGTAACGCCGTAGATCTGGGCGAGCATCTGGTAGCCGGTGGGGTGGTTGGGGGCCAGCTCGATGGCCTTGGCGTAGGCCGCCTCGGCGCGGCCGGTGTCGGATTGGGCCAGGTGGATTCGCCCCATGAGCAGGTAGAGGGGCGTGGCGTTGGTGACCAGGGCCATGTGAGTGTTGACCCGTTTGAGCGCGCCGGCGTAATCCTTGGAGGCCAGCCGGATATCGACCACGCTTGCCAGGGCGTCAATGCGGCGGGGATTCAAGCCGAGGACCGACTCGAAGGCGGCGGCGGCCTGGTCGTAGTTCTTGCTTCGGAGTAGGGCCAGGCCCAAAAGGTTGAAGGCGGTGTCGCTCTGGGGGGTCAATTGGGTAACCCTCGAGAAAGCGGCGATGGCCTGCGGAAGCTGCTGGTCTGCAAGGCAGGCCGTTCCCAGGAGGACCTGGACGCGGCCCAGGGTGGGATAGGTTTCGGCTAGACGCTGCAACGCGGGCAGGGCGGTCCTGCCTTCGCCACGCGAGAGCCGCAGTTCGGCCAGCAGCAGCTCGGCCTCGACATAGTTGGTGGCCAACTGGGTCGCCTTTTCGGCTTCGATCATGGCCTTGAGGGGGTCGCCGCCGGCCTTGTAACCCGAGGCCAGCAGGTAGCGAAGCTCGGCCGAGTTCGGGTTCTTGAGCGCGAGCTTGCCCAGTTCGGTCATGGCGTTGGTGACCTGGCCTTCGGCGAGCAGCACCCGGGCTTGCAGGGTTCGGGCAGGCAGGAAGCTGGCGTCCTGTTTGAGCAGGGCGTCGAGCTTCTCGTGGGCCGTCTTGAAGTCCCCTTCGGTGGCGGCAAGCTGCGCCAGGCGATACCACCCGGGGAGATACCTGGGATCGTCCGCGACCATCTTTGTCAGCAGCTTCCTGGACTCTTCGGTCGCCCCGGTCCTCCGCTTGAACTCGGCCATTTGGAACTGGGCCATCGAGTTTGTGGGGGCCACGCGGGCGGCGCTCTCGAACTCGGCGCCGGCCAGGTCGGTCTTGCCCTGCGAGGCGTAAAACATGCCCATCACAAGATGAGGGTCCTTCGAGGAAGGGTCGATCGTTTGGGCGGTCTTGAACGCCGATTCCGCCGCGACGACGTTGGTTTGCTGGGCGTAGAGGTCGCCCAGCAGAATCTGGTAGCGGGCCTTGTTGGCGATCTTCGGCTCGGCCGCCTTGAGCCGCGCGATGGCCTCGGCGACTTCCTCGGGGGTGCTGGCCGCGCCGCACCACAGGGTCAGGGCGTCGAAATCGGCGGGGGTCTTCTCCAGAACCAGCCGGGCGTGCTTGCGGGTCTCGTCGTAGTCGCGGGCCACCAGGTAGATGGTCGCCAGTTTCAGGCGAAGTTCGGGGTCGGCCGGATTGAGCTCGACGGCGCGCTTGAGCGCCGGCAGCGCCACGGCCAGGTCGCCCCGGGTCAGGCGCATCAGCCCGATGCGCGCGATGGCCCGCGGGTTTTCCCCGCCCAGCTTGAGCGCGTTCCGATACTCGATCTCGGCGCGGTCGTATTCCTTGCGCTCGAAATACAGGTCGGCGCGCTTGAGATGTTTCTCCAGCCGGGCCTGCTTCGAACAGCCAACGCCGGCCAGCGCCAGCACCGCCAGCAACAGTGCGATTGTCGGAATGCGAATAGTCATGGCAAGTTTGTCCTCCTAATATCCGAACCTTCCAAGCTGACCATTGGTTCTCACAGCCGGAGGATGCGGCAATCGAGGATCAGAATCAAGAGTTTCTCCCTTATGGCTGCCCCTGCGGCGGCGCTGCCGGTCCATCGGGCGCAAGGCCGCGGCGCCCATCGCGCCCGAGAACCCGTCGAGAAGGGCGGGCTAAGGCATCAGTCCGAGGAGGGCGCGGGCGGCTTTTCCACCACGCTCTGGAATTGTCCCGAGGCGAGCCGGGTGCTGACCCTTTGCCCGGGCGCAAGCCGGTCCGCCTGGCGCAAGACTTCGCCCGTGCGCGAATCGGTGGTGATGGAGTAGCCGCGCTGAAGCACGTTCAGAGGCGAAAGGAGGCCCAGCCGGATGGCGGCGCGGGATTGGCGCTGGCGAAGGGTTTCGAGTTCCAGGCGGGCGGCCTCGGCGAGCCGGCGGCGCAGGTTCTGGGCCGATTCCCGGCGAAGCCCGAGAGCGGCCGAGGGCCGGGTGGCGGCCAGGCGGCGGGCGGCCCCTTCCCACCGGGCCTGGAGCAAGCGCCAGGTCTGGCGCGCGGCGCGCTGAAGGGCGCCCGAGGCGTCGTCCAGCCACTGGCAGCGCTCCTCGAAGGTGCGCCGGGGGTGCAGGCGCGCCAGGCGCCGGCCCAGGTCCCGCCAGGTTTGACCCGCATCCTCGAGACCCCGCCGCGCCAGCACCCCCAGGGACAGGGCCAGGTCGGCGACGGTTTGCCGCGCGGAGAAGAAGCCCTCGGTGACGATCTCGGCGGCGGCGCTGGGGGTGGCGGCGCGCAGATCGGCCACAAAGTCCCCGATGGTGAAGTCAATCTCGTGGCCCACGGCGGAGACCACAGGGATTTGGGAATGGAAGATGGCGCGGGCCACGACTTCCTCGTTGAAGGCCCAGAGGTCTTCGAGGCTGCCGCCGCCGCGGGTAACCAGGATGAGGTCCAATCGGTTTCCGGCGGCGGCCCAATCGTTCAGGAGCCCCAGGGCGGCGGCAATCTCCTCGGCCGCGCCCTGCCCTTGCACCCGGCACGGCGCCAGGACCATCTCCAACGCGGGATGGCGCCGGCTGACCACCTGGAGCACGTCCTGGAGGGCGGCGCCGGTCGGCGAGGTGACCAGCCCAAGGCGCTGGGGATAGCGCGGCAGCGGCCGCTTGCGTTCGGGCGCAAACAGGCCCTCGGCGCTGAGCTTCTGCTTGAGCTTCTCGAACGCCGCCTGGAGCGCGCCCAAGCCCTGGGCTTCGACCGCCCGCACGATCAACTGGTACTGGCCCCGAGCCTCATAGACGGTCAAATCTCCCTGCAAGAGGACCTTCTGGCCGTCCTTGAGCAGGTGGCGGGTGGAGCGGGCCTCGTTGCGAAAACAGACGCACTGGAGCTGCGCCGAGGCGTCCTTGAGCGAAAAATAGATGTGGCCCGAGGCCTGTTCGCGCAGGTTGGTGATCTCGCCCCCCACCCAGACCTGCCCGAGCTGCTGCTCGATGAGGCGGCGGACGGCGCCCGTGAGTTCGGCCACCGTATAGACGCGGCGCATTTCCTGCGGCGGGAAAAGCTCGCCGAAGTCCCACTGCGATTTGGCGGTTTTGCCCATGAGCCGCGCGCCGGTCAGTTCGTCCCGGCCGCCATGGGCTCGGAAATCCGCTGGATCGAGCGGGCCGCGCCGGTTTCGTCATCCACCGTGACCAGGGCGCCCTGAAGCAGCACGCGCTCGGCGGCCACCTCGAAGCGCTGCGGCAGGTTGGTGAGAAACCGGCGGATGACGGGCTCGATTTCGCGTCCGAGCACGCTGTGGTGGGGCCCGGTGAAGCCGGCGTCGCAGAGGAAGGCGGTGCCGCCGGGGAACACCTGTTCGTCGGCGGTCTGCACATGGGTGTGAGTGCCGATGACGACGCTGACCTGGCCGTCGAGCATGCGCGCCATGGCGATCTTCTCGGAGGTGGCCTCGGCATGGAAATCCACCACGATGATGCGGGCGCGCTCGCGGAGGCGGGCCACCTCGGCCTGGGCCATGGTGAAGGGGTTCTCGGAAACGGGCATGAAGGTGCGGCCCTGGAGATTCAGCACCGCCACGGCGGGCGTTCCCGGCCGCTCGAGGAGGAAGCTGCCGTGCCCCACCACTCCCGCCGGGTAATTCAAGGGCCGAAGCACGCGGGGTTCGCGATCGAGGACCTCGGTCACCTGCTTCTGGTCCCAGACATGGTCGCCGGTGGTGATGACATCCACGCCGGCCTCGAGAAGCTCGCTCACGGTCTCGGCGGTGATGCCGGAGCCGCCGGCGGAGTTCTCGGCGTTGGCCACCACCAGGCCCAGGTTGTGCTGGTGTCGGAGCACCGGCGCCAGTTGGCGAACCGCCCGCCGGCCCGGCCGCCCGACAATATCCCCCACGAATAGAATGTTCACGCGGGGCAGTGTAGAACCGGGGCGCCGGCTTGTCGAGCGGCGCCGCCGTCCTTGAATCCGCGAGCCGAACCGCTCACGACGCGATGCCGTTTCAGCGTGGATTTGCGCCTCGCCGCGCGCTCACGGCACCGGCAGTTCGTCGAAGATCTTCTGGACGATGCTCTCGCTGGTCTTCTCCTCGGCCTCGGCCTCGTAGGTGATGGCGACGCGGTGGCGGAGGACATCCATGCCGATGCTCTTGACGTCCTGCGGGGTGACGTAACCGCGGCCGCGGAGGAAGGCGTGGGCCTTGGCGGCCAGGGTGAGGTAGATGGTGGCGCGGGGCGAGGCCCCCAACTGGATGAGGCCCTGGAGCTGGAGGTTATAGCGGCCGGGCTCGCGCGTGGCGCAGACCAGATCGACGATGTAATCCTTGACCTTGTCGTCGATATAGATGTCGTTGATGACCTGGCGGGCCTGGAGGATTTGGGCGGGCTCGACCACGGCGGCGGCCGAGGGCTGGCCGCTGGTGCGGGCCATCAGTTCGAGGATGGCGCGCTCCTCGTCGCGGCTGGGATAGCCGATGCGCAGCTTGAGCATAAAGCGGTCCACCTGGGCCTCGGGCAGCGGGTAGGTGCCCTCCTGCTCGATGGGATTCTGGGTGGCCAACACCAGAAAGGGCTCCTCGAGCCGGTAGGTGTTCTCGCCAATGGTCACCTGCTTCTCCTGCATGGCCTCGAGCAGCGCGCTCTGCACCTTGGCGGGCGCGCGGTTGATTTCGTCGGCCAGCACCAGGTTGGCGAAGATGGGGCCCTTGCGCGTGGTGAAGGCCCCGGTCTGCGGACTGTAGATCTGGGTGCCGACGACGTCGGCGGGCAGCATGTCCGGCGTGAACTGGAGCCGCGAGAACTTCGAGTTGACGCAGGCTGCCAGGGATTTGACCGAGAGCGTCTTGGCCAGGCCGGGGACGCCCTCCAGCAGCACGTGGCCGTTGGCCAGCAGGCCGATGATGAGGCGCTCCACCAAGTAGGTCTGCCCCACGATGACCTTGCCCATCTCCGCCACGAGCGGGTGCACAAACGCGCCCGACTTCTGAACCGCCTCGTTGATCGCTGTGATTCCAGTGCTCATGTCTTCGTCCGAATGCCGGCGGGATTATTGAGGAAGACCCCGCCGGACCGCAAGCCCTCCCTGAACCCCTGAATCCGATACGGTTGTCGGTGTTATTCACAACCAGGCCGAGGGGCCCGGCGCAACTCCCGAGCGCGCCGTTGTGAAGAACACGGCGGCGGCGCAGGCGAGGTCCGCCAGGTTTTGGAGCGCGGCACTTCTGCGCCGCTTTCCGAGGCGTGAGGTTTCCATGCGGTCTGCGGGTGGCTTTTGGCCGTCCGGTTTCCCCCTCACCCCTCCCAAAGCGCCGCTGGCGCGGCCGCACTCCAAGACGCTGGCGCGCGGGGCGGCCGTTCATTGTCAGGCGCGCGGCAGGGCGACGCTCCCGCGGAGCCAGGGAGGGCGAGCGTCCTCGCGTGCCCCATCTTCATCCGTGCCATCCGCGTCAATCCGCGGCTCACCCTCCCGCCCGAGTCCCGCCTTTAGGCGGTCAGGGCGGCGCAGGGTTTAAGGCCCGGTCCGCCCAGGCCGCGCAGATCGGAACTCTGCCCCTGGGTCCGCCGGCGCGCTTGCCGGAGTGGAAGGGCGCCAGCGAAATCGGACGCGCGGCTGGTTGACAGCGCGAGGGCTGCGGCGCTTCAGGCGCGGGGGGCGGAGGCGGAGAAATGGGCGCGGGCGGCGGCGATGTCGCGCTGGATTTGCGCGCGGAGTTCGTCCAGGGAGGCGAAGCGGCGCTCCTCGCGCAGCTTGCGGGAGAAGGTGATCTGGAGTTGCTGGCCGTAGAGGTCGCCGTCGAAGTCGAGGAGATGGGCCTCGACACGGAGCTGGGGCTGGGGCTGGCGCACGGTAGGCCGGCGGCCGATGTTCAGGACGGCGCGGCAGCGGCTGGGGCCGGCAACCGCATGCGCGGCATAGACGCCTCCCGGAGGCAGGACCAGGGCCGCCGCATCGAGATTGGCGGTGGGAAAGCCCAGGGTGCGGCCGATGCGATCGCCCTCGACCACCTTTCCACAGAGCGCGTATTCGCGGCCCATCATCTGCTGGGCCTGGTCGAGTTTGCCCGAGCGGATGGCCTCGCGAATCCGGGTGCTGCTGACGGTGTGTCCGCCCAAAGCCACCGCCGCCAGGCCGTGCACGGCGAAGCCCAGTTCCGCGCCCAAGCGCCGCAGCAAGCTCACGTCGCCGCTGCGCTGCCAGCCAAAGGCGAAGGCGCTCCCCACGCAAATGCTGCGGATGCCCGGGCAGTGCCGCGCCAGCGCGCGCACGAACTCCTCGCCGGTCTGGCGGCTGAAGGCTTCGTCGAAAGCGATCAGCCAGCAGGCCTCGATGCCGAGGGCTTCGATCTCGCGCAGCTTGCGCTCGAGCGGGTAGATGAGCGGGGGCGCGTGTTGCGGGGCGAGGACCGAGGCGGGGTGGCGGTCGAACGTGACCACCGCAGCCACGCCCTCCGCCTGTTCGGCGTCGGTCGCCGCCTGGCGAATCACCTGCTGGTGGCCCAGGTGCACGCCGTCGAACATCCCCACGGCCAGGGAAACCGGCCGGCCGCCGGGATTCAGCTCGGAGGCATGTCGGACAGTTCTCATGGATGACCCCGGTTCCGCGCGCCGCCGCCGCGCGCGAAATCAGGCCCCTTCCACCAGCTTGAGCAGCGGCATCACTTTCTGCTCCAGCTCCGGGGGAGTGAGCTTCAGGACCGCGTCGAGCGGCAGGGCGTCCGTCACCTTGAACTTGCCGGACTGGGTGCGGCGCAGGGTCTGGAGGTGAGCGCCGCAGCCCAGCTTCTGGCCCAGGTCGTGGGCAATGCTGCGGACGTAGGTGCCCTTGGTGCAGGCGATGCGGAAAGCGCCGACCGGCTCCTGGTAGCCGGTGAACGCAAAGCTGTAGATGTGAACGAGGCGCTCCTTGCGCTCGACCTCGACGCCCTTGCGGGCGAGCTTGTAGAGGGGCACGCCGTCCTTCTTCACCGCCGAGACCATCGGAGGCATCTGCATAAGGTCGCCCACGAAGCCGGCCGCCTCCCGGTTGAGCTCCTCCAGCGTCAGGGGCGGCACCGGCAGCGAGGCCGTAAGCTCGCCGTCGGCGTCGTAGCTGTCGGTGCTCTCGCCGAACTTGATGGCGCCCTCGTAAACCTTGTCGGCCGACATCATGCGCTCGGACAGCTTGGTGCCCCGGCCCAGCACGATAATGAGCAGACCGGTGGCGTTGG
>JAKLEJ010000116.1 GCA_022711695.1 Verrucomicrobiota bacterium
CGCGGGCTGGTATCCCTGCGGCAACGACTGGCCCCAGGTGGGCACCTGGATGCCGGACGCCTCCCGGTTCCCGCGCGGCTTGAAGGCGGTCAGCGACCACGCCCACGCCAAGGGCATGGGGCTGATTGTCTGGTTCGAACCCGAGCGCGTGAGCGCGGGTTCGTGGCTGGCGCAAAACCACCCCGAGTGGATCCTGGGAGGGCAAAACGGCGGTCTGCTGAACCTTGGCAACCCGGCAGCCCGCGGCTGGCTCACCGACCATGTGGACAAGCTCCTGACCGAGCAGGGCATCGATCTCTACCGCCAGGATTTCAACATCGATCCGCTTGGCTTCTGGCGCAAAGCCGATGCCGCCGACCGCCAGGGGCTTACCGAGATGCGCCATGTCCAGGGGTATCTCGCCTATTGGGACGAGCTGCGGCGACGTCACCCGCGCCTGTTGATCGACAGTTGCGCGTCGGGCGGCCGCCGCAACGATCTGGAGACGCTGCGCCGCGCCGTGCCGCTGCTGCGCAGCGACTATCAATCCTTCCAGGGCGATCCCGGCTACGCCCCCGGCAACCAGGGCCACACTTACGGTCTGTCGCTGTGGATTCCCTATTACGGCCAGGGGGTTTACGATAACCCGAGGGACCTGCTCTACTCGGTGCGCAGCTCCATGTCCCCGGCGTTCGGCTTTTGCGCGGATGTCCGCAAGCCGGGTGTGGACTGGGCGGCGATCCGGCGCATCGCAGCAGATTGGCGGCGGGTGGCGCATTTTTTCCTGGGGGATTTCCACCCGCTCACGCCTTACAGTCTGGATCCGGCGCTTTGGATGGCCTGGCAGTTCGACCTGCCCGAGAAGGGCGAGGGCATGATCCAGGTTTTCCGGCGCGACCAGTGCATCTACGAGTCGGCCCGTCTGCGGCTCCGCGGGCTTGACCCCGCGGCGCGCTACCGAGTCACGGATCTGGATTCCGGCGAAGCCCGGGCGATGGCCGG
Organism: Verrucomicrobiota bacterium; assembly: GCA_022711695.1. Taxonomy (GTDB): domain Bacteria; phylum Verrucomicrobiota; class Verrucomicrobiia; order Limisphaerales; family JACRJZ01; genus JACRJZ01. The sequence continues at coordinate 982 of JAKLEJ010000116.1, forward strand.
GCGCGAGTTGCTGGAGCGCGGCCTGACCGTGGCCATCGCAAACCAGCCGGGCCAGGCCTTGATCGTTTACGCCAGGGACCAATAGACTCAACACGGCCCGATCTGTTTCGAGACCACTCAGCCATGAAACTGACGCGATTGTTCTTCATCCTCGGCTGCGGCGCGGCGCTGGCGGGCGCCTGGTCGGCGGGCGCCGCCGAAGACCCCTCCGCCGCCGGTCCCGGCCGGGCCAACACCGACTGGTTCGCCAGGGCCGGCTACGGCGTGTTTGTGCATTTTCTGGCCAAGGTGCAGAACAATCCCGACACCATTCAGAGCCTGGGCCGGCAGACGTCCTGGGATGAATGCGTGCGCGGGTTTGACGTGGAGCGATTCGCCGAGCAGATGCGCGAAGCAGGCGTCGGTTACGTGATCTTCACGGTGAACCAGCAAACCCGTTTTCTCATTGCGCCCAACGCCGCCTTCGACCGCATCACCGGTTACAGGCCGGGCGAAGCCTGCGCCACCCGGGATCTTGTTCTGGACCTGCACGCGGCGCTCTCGCTCCGGCGCATCCCCCTCATGCTCTACACCACCGGCGACGGCCCCTGCGCGGATCCGAAAGCGGCGGCGGCCTTTGGCTGGTCCGCTCCCGTCACCACGAATTACGCGCATCGCTGGGCCGAGGTGTTCCGCGAATACTCGCTCCGCTATCGCGACAAGGTGAAGGGCTGGTGGGTGGACGGCTGCTATCGCGTGCACGGCAACCTGGCCTACAATGACGAAACCCTGGGCATTCTCGCCCGCGCGCTCAAGGCCGGAAACCCGGACTGCATCCTCGCCATGAACAACGGCGTCGAGGACCGGGTGCGGCCCTACACCCGGCACGAAGATTTCACCTGCGGCGAGCAGGAGGTGTTCCGCGACCTGCCCGTGAGCCGATTCGTCGGGGGCGCGCAATGGCACATCCTGTCCTTCCTCGGTTATCCGGCGCTGGGCAATCCCCTGGGCGCCGGGTGGGGCCAGCCGGGCGTGCGCTACCCGGCCGCCGACCTCGCCGAATACATCGCCGACGTCAACGAGCGCGGCGGCGTGGTGTCCATCGACGCGCTCGTCTTTCGGGATGGGGCGCTGGATCGCTCGCAGTTGGAGACGCTCCGGCGCCTGCGCCCTCTCCTGGGCGCGGCGGCGGCGCTGCAGCCGGTTCCGCAGGGGAATCTCGCGTGGCACAAGCCCGCCCGGCTGCTCAGCCTGGACGGCCTGCGAGAGCTTCCGGTCAACGGCGGCGGAGGGGGCAACCACGCCGCCAAACGGGGAGTCGATGGGCGTCCCAATACGACTGCGCTCGCCGCCAACGAGTGGCCCTGGGCCTATGAAGTGGACCTGCTACAGCCGCGCCCGCTGCGCCGTGTCACGGTTCATTTCGCCAAGACGGGCTTTGCCACGCGGGTGCAGATCGCTCTCTCGCCGGATCGCAAGGGCTGGCAGACGGTGGCCTCCGCCGACAACCTGGAAGGCCAGCCCTACACCGCCGAGTTCAAGCCGGCGCGCGCGCAGTTCATCCGGGTGAAGGCGCTCAAACCCGACGGCCCTGACCAGAAGGGCGCCCAGATGGCGGTGGCCGAGTTGGAGGCCTATGAATGAGCGAACCGCATCAACCATGAAGACGCGCCTGTACATGGTCCTGGTGGCGGCGGCCAGCGGCTTGGCCTCCGAGCCTCTGGCGGCGGCCGACGCGGTGGGAGCAGCCGCCCCAATCCGGGCCAACTATGCCCGCCCGTTCGACCCAGCCACCCGCCCGGCTCTGCTCCCTTTGCCTCCTGGTGCGATCGAGCCCGCCGGCTGGCTGCGCGACTGGTGCCTGGCCGCGCGCGATGGGTTTACCGGCCACATGGACGAATACGACGCCGAGTTCACGCGGGCCTGGGCCGCCGATCACAGGATGACCGGCGAAGGGCTCCTTTGGTACAAGGGCGCCTGGCCCTATGAAGGCGGCGGTTACTGGTTCGACGGCTTGGCGCGGTTGGGATTCGCGTTGCGCGACGAGGACTTGATCCAGCAAGCCAAACAGCGGCTGCACGCGGTCGCCGGCCCCATGAACACCAACGGCCTGCTCTTCCTGTGGTGGCTGGATCGGAACAATCCCGCCGACTGGAAGGCGGTCAACTCGGCGCTGGACGGCTGGCCGCTGTGGGCTTGCGGATTGCTGGGGCGGGCCATGACCGGGTTTTACGCCGGCTCCAGGGATCCAGCCATTCTCGAAGCGCTCGTGAAAGCGTATGCGGCCGATCCCGACTGCCTGCGCTCCATTCGTGGCAGCCTCTCGAATCCCTGGCCGGCGTATGACACCTACTGCTGGACCGGCCACCCCGCCATCTCGAACGCGCTGGATCGCATGTTCAAGCAGGATGGAGGGGCGCTGCTGCCAAACCTGAGCCGCTACCGCATCGCGCCAGATTTGAAGCCGGGCGCCACGGTGGATAACGCTCATGTGGTCGAATTCCTCGAATGCACCACGCCCTGGGCCGTGGCCTGGCTCTGGACGGGCGACAAGCGGTTCTTGGAGGCAGCCGTCGGCTGGCACGATTTAATCGAGCGCGTTGCCATGCAACCCCACGGCGTGCCGGTCTCCGACGAATGGTACGTGCCCACCGGGGCGTTCCGGGGGAGTGAAACCTGCGATGTGGCGGGCTACGTGTGGAGCCAGGCCTGCCTCCTCTCGATGACCGGCGAGGGCCGGATGGCTGACCGGCTCGAACGGGCGTTCTTCAACGCGGGACCGGCCACGGTCTCGCGGGACTTCAAGACCCACGTCTATTTCCAGAGCCCCAACCGCTTTGCCAACCTGTCCCCCAACTTCCCCCATGGCCCCATGGCCGGCGGCGGCGCCTACCAGCGCAAACACTCCCCCCTCTGTTGCACTGCGGCCCTCAACCGCGTCGTGCCCTGGTTCGTCACGCACCTGTGGATGGCCACGCACGACAACGGCCTGGCGGCCGTCTGCTACGGGCCCTGCCAGGTGACGGCCCTGGTGGCCAACGGGGTCCCGGTGGTCATCGCCTGCAAAACCGACTATCCGTTCAACGAGACCATCGAGATGTCCGTGCGGCCCGCGCGCGAGGCTGCCTTCCCCATCGACTTCCACATTCCCGCCTGGTGCGCCTCTCCCTCGCTGAGCGTCAACGGCTCCGAGCTCCCCGTGGAGCGCAACGCCCGGGACTTCGCGCGAGTCGCCCGAACCTGGCAGCCCGGTGACATCGTGCGATTGCGGCTTCCGATGACCGCCCGCGTGCATCGAGGTCGTGACGCCGCCCCAGGGCCTCCTTACGACGGGGCGCACCGGGTGACGCGTGTGTCCATCCCGGAGCCGGACGGCACCCGGGGCCGTCCCTACGCCTCGGTGTCGTTTGGGCCGCTGCTTTTTGCGCTGCCGATTCGCGACACCGCGGACGCCAACACGCCCGATCCGGCGGCCCGCTGGCGGTTTGCGCTGGACGCGCAGAACCCCGGGTTGACAGTGGAGCGCGCGGCGATGCCCGCCCGATGGGACTGGCCGTTCGAGTCGCCTCTCAAGCTGCGGGCCAACGCGGTGGAAATCGCCTGGAATCCGGACCCGAAGGATCCCCGGCTGCCGCTGCTCCCGGTCGCCACGGCGAAGGCGGCGGAGCCCGTGACGCTGACGCCGTACGGTTGCACGAAGTTCCGGATTTCCATGTTCCCGGTCACCGCCGAGCCTCGGGTCAAATCCTCGGCCATCCGCCGCATTCTGTTCCTGGGAAACAGCATCACCTTGCATGCTCCCAACGCGGACATCGGCTGGAACGCCAACTGGGGAATGGCGGCCAGTTCCGAGGACAAGGACTACGTGCATCTCGTCGCCCGGGCGATCGCCCAGCACACCGGCGCGGCGCCCCAGATCCGGGTCAGGAACATCGCCGATTTCGAGCGCAATTACGCGACCTACGACGTGGACGGCCAACTGAAGGACCTCTTCGCGTTCGATCCCGACCTGGTGGTGCTGGCCGTCGGGGAGAACGTGCCCGCGCTGGGCTCCGATTCGGCCAGGGCCCAATTCAAGGCCGGAGTGATGGGCCTCCTCAGGTGCGCCATGGCCAGGCGCCACCCGCAGGTGGTGGTGCGCAGTTGTTTCTGGGCCGACGCCGCCAAGGACCAGGCCCTCCGCGAGGCCGCTGCGGAAGCGGACGCTGTCTTCGTCGATGCCGGCCCGCTCGGACGCGAAGCCGCCAACGCGGCGCGTTCAGAACGGTCGTTCAAGCACGACGGCGTGGCCGGGCATCCTGGTGACAAGGGCATGAAAGCCCTGGCCGACGCCCTCGTTGGCGCCATCCTCAAATGAGCAGACAGACCATTCTCAGGCTGCTTCCACTGCTGGCAGGGGTCCTCCTGCCCGGCGCCCTCCCGGCCTTTGGCGCTCCCGGCGAGGCGACCAACCTCTACACAGCGCTTACCCACCGCGAGGCCGAATGGTACGGCTCGACCTTCTGGACCGGGCCGGACTGGACGCGCGTGGGCCGGGATTGGCATCACCCCGGCGAGAACACCCCCAGCGTGCGCCGGTTCACCGCGCCCCGCGACGGCCGCGTGACCGTTTCGGGACGCGTGTTCAAGCGTCACCTGGATGGCGACGGCATTCGCGCCAGCATCCGCCACAACGAGCGCGAAGTCTGGCAGGCGGAAATCGAGGGCAAGGACGGCCAAGGCGTCGAGCCGAACCTGGCTCTCGAGTTGAAGCGCGGCGACGCGCTCCGGTTCATCGTGCACAAACGCGGCGCCATCTTTTGCGATACCACCGGCTGGGACCCGGCGATCGCCTACGCGGACGGCGCCCGGCATCAGGCCTCGGCGAGTTTCGCGGCGAAGAAGCAGGGCGAAGGCGGCTGGTTCTACGAGATGCTCGGCAAGGGCGAAGTCCCGAAGCCAGTCGAGCCGGTTCCATCCGAATTGAAAGAGGACCTGGCCCGCCGGGCGCCTTCCCTCGCGCCCCAGAGCGATCTCGATCTTCTCTTGCTGGTGTTGGAGGAATGGTGGCGCGATGACCAGATGACCGACGCTGAGGACGCCTATGCCCCGGCCGTGGCGGACCATTTGCAGCGCGCGCGCCGAATGGCGGCAGAGCAGGGGAGGGTCCCGGAGAGCCTGGAGAACCTCTCGCGCGTAAAACCGTCAACCCTGCCGGAGTGGCGCGCGCTCTATCTGCAGGTTCGCTTGCTCAAGCGCGAGATCGCCTTTCAGAACCCGCTCCTGGATTTCGCCAAGGTGCTCTTCTGCAAACGCGCCCAGCCGAGCTACAGCCACCTGGTCGGCCAATATTTCGGCTGGCGGCAGCGTCCCGGCGGCGGGCTGTACGTCCTGGAAAAGGCGGGTCGCTCGCTGAAGGTCTGCGACATTGTCGGCAGCCAGCTTCCTCCGGGCAGTTTTCTTGAACCACGCCTTTCCTACGATGCCAGGCGCATTGTCTTTTCGTTCGTGGCGTGTCCGCCGCGGCCGCACAACTCGACCCAACTGCCGGTCAACGAGCAAGGCGAAGAAAACGCCTACTTTCACATCTACGAAATCGCTGTGGACGGCAGCGGCCTGCGCCAGCTCACGAGCGGACGCTACGATGACATGATGCCCTGCCACCTGCCCGACGGAGGCATTGCCTTTGTCTCCACGCGACGGCGCAGCTACTCGCGCTGCTTCGGACCGAACTTCAGCCAGCGATGGCACAGCTACACGCTGCATCGGATGAACGCGGACGGCTCGGACTTGCGCATTCTATCGCTTAACGACGTCAGCGAGTGGTTTCCCGCGGTCTCGAACACCGGCGAGATTCTCTTCGCCCGCTGGGACTACATCGATCGCGACGCCGTCACCCACCAGAACCTCTGGTCCGTGCGGCCGGACGGCTCGAACCCCATCGCCGTCTGGGGTAACGCGACACCCAAGCCTCACTGCGCCTTCCAGGCCAAGCCTGTGCCCGGCAGCCGCAAGATCGCCTTCATCGCTTCGGCGCACCACGCGATCACAGGCGGCCCCCTCTGTCTGGTGGATCCGGCCGTGGATCCGAACAGCCAGGACGCGATCGCGCGCATCACGCCGGGGCCGTATCCGGAGGCCGAGAACGAGAATATCCCCGAATACTACGCCTCGCCGTGGCCGTTGTCGGAGCAGCACTTCCTGGTCAGCTACAGCCGCGACCGGTTGGTCTTCGAAGGGGAGCATCTTCAGAAGCCGAACCCGGACAACGCCCTCGGTCTCTATCTGCTCGACGCCGCCGGCAATCGGGAACTGCTCTATCGCGACGCCAGGCTCGGCTGCGCCAGCCCCATCCCGCTGCGGCCGCAGACGCCGCCGCCTGTGCTGCCAGGCGCGCTGCCGCCCATTGCGCCGCCGGTCGGGGAGATGCTCGTCACCGATGTGTATCAGGGCCTCGGCGACCTGCCGCGCGGCGCCATCAAGGAGCTGCGCATCGTCCAGATCTTCCCGAAAACAACCTGGATCGCGGACGCCCCGCGCATTGGCGTGGCCGGCGAGGAAAACACGCGCGCGATCCTCGGCGTGGTCCCGGTCGAGGCCGATGGCTCCGCGCGTTTCCTCCTGCCCGCGCACAAGCCGGTCCTCTTCCAGGCGCTCGACCAGGACGGCTTCGCCTATCGGACGATGCGCTCGACGACTTATCTCCAACCCGGCGAGCAGACCTCGTGCGTCGGCTGCCATGAACATCGCATGTCGGCGCCTGCAAAGACGCGTTCCGTGCCGCTGGCAATGCGGCGGCCGCCCTCGGCGATCGAGCCGGGCGAGCTGGGCGGCCGGCCTTTCGGCTACGTCCAGACCGTCCAACCTGTGCTCGACCGCCATTGCGTGAAGTGCCACAGCGGCCCGGAGGCGAAGAAAGGCCTCGCGCTCACGGGCGAGCCGCTGAATGGGTTCACACGGTCATATGTCTCGTTGACCACCGAGGCGCCCAAGACCCCCAAGACACCATCCACCGAGCCGTTGGTGCCGCGCTTTGTCAAGCGCAACCAGATTCAAATGACGCCCGTGGGCGGCGCGCACGGCGCCTTGGGCAGCCGGTTGATCCGGATGCTGCGCGCCGGTCACCAGGAAGTGAAACTCAGCGACTCCGACCTGCGCCGGCTGGCGGCCTGGATTGACTGCAACGCGGTCTTCTACGGGTCGTTCGAGCCCGCCGAGCAGGCCAGACAACTCGCCGGCCAGGCTATCGCAATGCCTGAAATCCAGTAACGCGAGGTTCCGATGAATGCCATCGAACGCGGATGCGGAAAACGAGCCCGGTTCCTGGCGCCGCTGGCGCTCGCGGCGGGAACGCTGTGGCTGGCCTGCCTGAGTGCAGCGGAGCCGCCAGGCCCCCTGCCGGAGCCGGCCTACTCGCTGGCCTGCGACGGCGTGACCAAAGCCGCAACGGCCGATTGGACCGACCGTCGCTCCGGGCTGGCTGTGCAAGCCCGGGTTTTCCGCTACACCAACTTCAACGCGCTCGAGTGGTGTCTTCACCTCGCTCAAACAGGCGCCGGACCGAGCCCCATGCTCGACCGGGTTCAGGCGGGGGATTTCACGCTGCCGGCCTCGGCCGGCGACACGCTGACCGTGCATTACTCGGAAGGCAGCCACGAGAGCGCCACCGATTTCCAACCGATGACCACCCCGTTGCCGACGGGAGAGACTCGCGAGTTCGCTCCGCGCGACGGCCGGTCGTCCGACGGCGTGATGCCTTACTTCAATGTCGTCTGCGAATCCGGCGGCGGGTGGATCGTGGCGGTGGGCTGGACCGGACAGTGGCAGGCCAAGTTCGAGCGGGCCCCCAGCGGCTCGGTGCGGGTTCGCGTCGGCCAGCAGCGCTTCCACGCCGTGCTCCGTCCGGGCGAGCGCCTCCGCACCCCGGCAGTGCTGGTCATGGCCTATGCGGGCGACTGGCTGGACGGCCAGAACCAGTTCCGCCGGCTGATGCTGGCCCATTTCACTCCCCGTCCCGGCGGAAAGCCGGCGGCGCTGCCGGTGGCCGCCTCCGGC
>JAKLEJ010000117.1 GCA_022711695.1 Verrucomicrobiota bacterium
GCCCTCGACGGTCCTCAGATACACGCCCGTGCGGGCGTCCCCGGGAACGGGAACGCGCAAGGTCATGGCTTCGGCCAGGCTGCGCACCGACCGGCCGACCACGGTGGGAATCTCATGGTCGCTCATCACGATCGAGCCCCCAAACGCCTCGGCCTCGGCGCTCAAATCCATCGCCGAGAGGGCGAATGGCGCGCGGTACCGCTGCTGGAGGGCCGCCGCCGCCTCGATTTGCGCGGCGGGATTGGTTACCAGGTCGCGCACGCTGGCGCCCGTCAAAGCCGCTCCCGGATAGACGGCGATCGGCATGGCCAGGCGTTTGGGCGAGTTCAGCACCTGGGTCACAAAGCGGTTTGCCATATAAACAAGTGACTCACTTTCCAGGGGTTCTCCCGCCGGCACAAGCCAAAAAGCCCTTCCCGGAATCCTCGAATCCGCGTCGCCCCCGCGCCGCCGATCGGCCGCCGCTTCGGCGATCCCCGCCGCTCCGGAAGCCCGGTGGCGTCACAAGCAAGCATAGGAACAGGCTCGACGAAGCCGGGACGGGACGCCAAAATGGCGGGGCTTTTTGCATGAGGCACATGGCGCCAGAGGACAGACAAGCCGAGCGCGGCCGCCTCCGCCTGCCAGGGCGGACGGCCAGGGGTGGGTTGGCGGCATGATTCCCCGCGAAATCCTCAAGAAGATCCGCCAGATCGAGCTGCGCACCCGCCGGCTCGTCTCCGAAACCCTCGCCGGCCAATACCACAGCGTCTTCAAGGGCCAGGGCATGAACTTCGAGGAGGTGCGCGAATACCAGCCCGGCGACGAGGTGCGGTCCATCGATTGGAACGTCACCGCCCGGATGAACCATCCGTTTGTGAAGAAGTTCGTCGAGGAGCGCGAACTGACGCTCATGCTGCTGGTGGACTTGAGCGGCTCGGGCCTGTTCGGGTCGGCGGACCAATCCAAACGCGAGATGGCCGCCGAGATCGCCTCGGTGCTGGCCTTTTCCGCCATCCGCAACAACGACAAGGTCGGTCTGGTGCTCTTCACGGACGAGATCGAGAAATACATGCCGCCTCGCAAGGGCCGCCGTTACGTCCTGCGGGTCATCCGGGAGATTCTCTTCTACAACCCGCGGCGGCGCGGCACCCGCCTGGCCGGGGCGCTCGATTTTCTCAACCGCGTCACCCATCACAAGGCCATTGCCGTGGTCATTTCCGATTTTCTGGACGACGCCGGCGAGAAAGCGGCGCCGCCGCCGCTGGGCAAGGCCGGCCGGGCCGGGCCGCTCTTCGCCGACCGGGGCGGCCTGGGCACGTCGCTGCGGCGGGCCAATCGGCGTCATGACGTGGTGGCGGTGCAGATTACCGACCGCTTCGAGCAGGAGTTGCCCGCGCTGGGCCGGCTGGTGCTGCAGGACGCCGAAACGGGCGAGGTCGTCGAGGTGAACACCGGCGACGCCCGCCGCCGCGCCGCCTTTGCCCGCCGCCGCGCCGAGAGCCAGGCCGAAACCCTGCGCCTCTTTCGCACCCTGGGCATCGACGCCATCCAACTGCGCACCGACCAGCCCTATGCGGCCGCCCTGGGGCGGTTCTTCGAGACGCGCGAGAAACGCCGGCTGCGCGGCTGAGGCCAGACTGCCCCATGGTCAAGACCACCAACAACCCCGGCCGGATCGTGGCGGTGCAGCCCGCGGCGGCCGCGCCCGGAAGCAATGACATCCGGGACATCAAGCAGCCGGTGGAGATTCCCAGCGGCTGGGGCTGGCTGGGCTGGACGTTCGGAGCGTTGGCGCTGGCGGCGATCCTGGCGCTGCTCTGGCGCTGGTGGCGCCGCAAGCGGGCCCTGCCGCCCGTGGTCCCGGTCGTGCCTCCTCATGTTCGCGCCCGGCAGCGGCTGCAGGAGGCCCTGGGCCTGCTCTCGGATCCCCGCCGCTTTTGCATCGCCGTCTCCGACGCGCTTCGGGTCTATCTCGAAGAGCGGTTCCAGCTTCGCGCGCCCGAGCGCACCACCGAGGAGTTCCTTCAGGACTTGCAGAGCGCCCGGGAACTGGACGCCGCCCAGAAACAGAGCCTGGCGGACTTTCTCGCCCAGTGCGACCTGGTGAAGTTCGCGCGCTTCGAGCCCAACGAGGCCGCGCTGCTCGAGCTGCACGAGTGCGCGTTGCGGCTGGTGGATGAGACCCGCTTCGAGCCGCTCGACGCCGGGGCGCCCTCCCCGGCGGCCGGCGTTCCGCCCTCATGAACTTCGCCCATCCATACGCGCTGCTGCTGCTGCTGGCGCTGCCGGCCGCGGCCTGGCTGAAGGGCCGCCGGGGGGGGCGCGCCGCGTTTCTGTATTCTTCGACGGGCCTGGTGCGCGGCCTGGCGGGGGCCTCCCGCTCCCGGGCCGGCGCGTGGCTGGCGGCGTTGCGCTGGCTGACCCTGGCTTTGCTCATCGTCGGCCTGGCCCGCCCGCGCCTGACCGAAAGCCAGAGCGCCATCAAAGCCAGCGGCGTGGACATCGTGGTGGCGGTGGATTTGTCCACCAGCATGGAGGCGATGGATTTCGAGCTGGATCGCAAGCCCGTCAACCGCCTGGTCATCGCCAAGGACGTGCTCAAGAAGTTCATCGCCCGCCGGCCCAACGACCGCATCGGTCTGGTGGCCTTCGCCGGCCGCGCTTACATCGCCTCGCCCCTCACCCTCGACCACGAGGCCCTCCAGACCAATCTCGAACGACTCGAGATCGGCTTGATCGAGGACCGCACCGCCATCGGCTCGGCCCTCTCCGCCGCCGTCAACCGGCTCCGCGAGCTCAAGTCCAAGAGCAAGATCGTCATCCTGATGACCGACGGCCAGAACAACGCCGGCAAGATTACCCCCGCCATGGCCGCCGAGGCCGCCCAGACCCTCGGCGTCAAAGTTTACACCATCGGCGTCGGCACCCGCGGGCTCGCCCCCACCCCGGTCACCGATCCGTTCACCGGACGCAGGTTCTTCCAGCAGCGGCCGGTGGACATCGACGAGAAAACGCTTCAGGAAATCTCGTCGGCCACGGGCGGCAAGTATTACCGCGCCGACAGCTCGACGACCCTGCGCGCCATCTACGACGAGATCGACCGCTTCGAGCGGACCGAAGCCGAGATGAAGAAATACGTGCGGCACCAGGAGCTCATGGTCTGGTTTGTCCTGCCGGGGCTGCTGCTGCTCCTGGGCGAGATCGCCCTGGGCCAGACCCTCTGGAGGAGGCTCCCATGACCCTTCAATTCGGCGCGCCTGCCTTCCTATGGCTGCTCCTCCTGATCCCGGCAGGGATCGGCTTCTTCTGGTGGAGCGGCCGCATCCGGCAGCGGCTCATGACGCAGTTCATCCAGGCCCGGCTGCTGCCCGGCCTGCTGAGCGAGGTTTCCCCGCGCCGCCGCCGGCTGCGCCAGACGTTGCTCCTGGCCGGGATTGCCTTGTTGGTGGTGGCGCTGGCCCGCCCCAAATGGGGGTTCCACCTGGAGGAAGTCCGCCAGCGCGGGCTGGATATCGTCATCGGCATGGACACCTCGCGCAGCATGCTGGCGAGCGATGTCGCGCCCAATCGGCTGGCTCGCGCCAAGCTCGAGGCCATCGCCCTCCAGCAATTGTGCCGCGCCGACCGCCTCGGCCTGGTCGCCTTTGCCGGAAGCGCATTCCTCCAATGCCCGCTCTCGCTGGACGACGACGCCTTCCGCCAGGGGTTGGAGGCGCTCGACACCGGCATCATTCCCCAGGGCGGCACCGCCCTGGCCGAGGCCATTCGCGCCGCGCTGGCCGCTTTCAAGAAGACCACCGACAACCACAAGGTCCTGGTTCTCTTCACCGATGGCGAGGACCACGACGGACAGGCCGTCGATGCCGCCAAGGAAGCCGCCAAGGAGGGCCTGCGCATCTTCACCGTGGGCGTGGGCAGCCCCTCCGGCGAACTCATCAGCGTGGTGGACGAGCAAGGCCGCCGCGGCTTCCTCAAGGACGAGTCCGGCGCGGCGGTGAAATCGCGCCTCAACGAGCCGCTGCTGCAGGAGATCGCCCGCGCCGCCAACGGCTTCTACCTCCCGCTCTCGGGCGCGCGCACCATGGACACCCTCTATGAGCGGGGCCTGGCCCAGCTCCCGCGCACGGACTCGGATGTCAAGACCGTGCGGCAGTACTACGAACGTTTCCAATGGTTCCTCGGGCTGGCTCTTGTGCTATTGTTGGCGGAGATGCTGCTGCCGGAGACCCAGACGCGTGGATGGCCCAGGTGGCGGCGCCCCGGCGCGGGCGCCGCCCTCCTGGCCCTGCTGCTTTCCCTCACCGGCGCCAGCGCCGCCTCGCCCGCGAAGGCCCTGCGCGAGTATCGCCGCGGCAATTTCGAGAAGGCTCTCTCCGAATACGAGAAGCTCGCGGCCCAGCGTCCCGACGATCCCCGCGTGCGCTTCAACACCGGGGCTGCGGCGTTCCGCGAAAAGCAATACGACCAGGCCCTCAAGGAATTCAGCGCGGCCCTCACTTCGCCCGACCTGGGATTGCAGGAGAAGGCCTACTACAACCTGGGCAACACCCGCTACCGCCTGGGCGAAGAGGCCGGCGATCCCAAAAAACAAATGTCCGAATGGCAGCAGGCTGTCGCCCATTACGAAAGCGCCCTGAAGCTGGACCCGAAAGACACTGACGCCACCCATAACCTCGAATGGGTGAAAAAGAAACTGGAGGAACTCAAGCAGCAGCAACAGCAGCAGAAGCAGGATAAGGACGAGGACAAGAACGAGCAAAAGAAGGATCAGGACCAGAAACAGGATCAAAAGCAGCAGCAGCAGGACAACCAGCAAAACCAGCAGCAGGACCCGCAGAAGCAGGATCAGGAGAAACAGGATCAGCAGAAAGAGCAGGACTCGCAAGGGCAGCAGGGCCAGCAGAAACAGGACGATTCCCAACAGGGCCAGCAGAAACAGCCCGAGCCCAAACAGGATCCTGGTCAGGATCCCAAAGACCAGCAGGCCCAGCCGCAGAACGGCCAGGACAAGCAGGACCCCCAACAGGGCGATCTTCCGCCAGGCAAATTGATGCAGATGACCCCGCAACAGGCCCGGCAGTTGCTCGACGCGCAACGGGCCGACGAAAAGCCGCTGCCCTTCTGGCGGCTGCTGAGGACCAACCGCGTGGACCGGCTGCTCAAGGACTGGTGAGGCGCGCTTCCGCGTTCCGGCGCGCGCCTCCGCCCGAAGCCGAATCCCTTCGCGAGAGCCGGGGGCTCAGATCGTCCAACCGGAGCGGTAATCGCGGTGGACGAGGCGCTGGGCCGCGGGCGAATTGACGACCCGCCCGGAGACGGTGTCGTATTCGACCGGGCCTTCCACCAGCGTCGCCAGGTTCACCAGTTGCAGCAGCTCGGTCAGCGGCCCGCCGATCTCGAATCCGGAGAAGGTCTTGCCGATGCCCTTGCAGGCATCCACCCACTCGCGGTGATGGCTGGAGGTCCGTGGCAGGCTCTCGGGCGGCCCGCCCTTGAAGTCGCCAAACTGGCTTTCGGGCAGAAGGCTGAAGCGCGTGTTCCAGGGGCACTCCGAATGCAGCGAGCCCTTCGAGCCCACCAGCAGGTCTCCCCAGTCGGTCAGGGCGCTGCCCAGCATCAGCTCGGGCGAGGGCCGCTCCTTGGCGTAGAAGGTCACTTTCGCCGGCGGCAGCGCTCCGCGGGCCGGCACGTCCATCACCGCCTTCAAGGACCGGGGATAGCCTTCCGGGTTGGCCTCGGACGGCTTGGCCTCGACGCGGAGGATAACCTTGTCCGGTTTGCGGCCTTCGGCGAAGTTCCACAACTGGTCGAGGCGCAGCGCCCGGAACATGATGTTGCCGGTGTGACAGCCAAAGTCGCCGACGATCCCGCTGCCGAAGGCCCGCCAATCGCGCCAGCTTGCCGGCAGATAACTGGGATGGTAAGGGCGCTCTTCGACGGGGCCCAGCCACAGATCCCAGTCCAGCGTGGCCGGCACGGGCGGCCGGTCCTTGGGGCGTTCGCGGGGGCCGTTGCCTCCGTGGAACCACACGTGCGCTTCGCGGATCTCGCCCAGGACTCCGCCCCAGGCCAGTTCCACGGCCCGGCGCAGTCTGCCCGAAGCCGATCCCTGGTTGCCCATCTGGGTCACCACGCGCTGCCGGAGCGCCGTCTCGCGCATGACCCGCGCCTCCCGCACCGTCCGCGTGAGCGGCTTTTCGCAATACACGTGCTTGCCCAGCTTCATGGCGGCCACCGCCGCCACGGCGTGCGTGTGGTCCGGGGTTGACACCACCACCGCGTCGATCCCCCCGGCCATCTCGTCGAACATGCGGCGGAAATCCCGGTAGCGCTTCGCCTGCGGGTGTTTCTTGAAGATGTCTCCTGCGCGCGCGTCGTCCGCGTCGCACAGCGCCACCAGGTTCTGCCCCAGCCCGGCGACGGTATCGAGGTTCCCCCGGCCTTGCCCGCCGATCCCGATGCCCGCCACGTTCAGCTTGTTGTTGGCATCGGCGGCGACCGCCAGGCGTCGGCTCGGCAGGATCGTCAAGGCGGCTCCGGTCAGGGTGGCATTGCGCAAAAAACATCGTCGGTTCATGGCAGGCTTCATATGGGCATGAAGCAAACCATGAACCCGGCAGAATGCACGAAAAATCCGGCTATGCCGGCCGGGGCGCCAGGTCGGCCGGATGCCGGTGCTCGTGTTCGGGGTGGTCGTGGGCGGGCGTTTCGGGCGATGGGGCCGGCGGGGGCTGGAACGGTTCCAACTCCTCGCCGTGGCGGACCAGCCGGAAACTGTTGAACACCACGATGAGCGAGCCGGCCACATGCATGAGCGCGGCGACGATGGGATTGATGTACTTCAGCGCCGCCAGCACCAGGCCGCCGACCACGAAGAGGACGCCAAAGAGGAAGTTCTGGTTGATGACCTTGCGAGTCTGGCGCGAGAGCCGCACCAGGAAGGGCAGGCGCCGGAGATCGTTGTTCATCAGGGCGATGGTGGCGCTGTGGATGGCCACTTCGCTGCCGGCCGCGCCCATGGCGATGCCCAGGTCGCCCGCCGCCAGCGCGGGGGCGTCGTTTACGCCATCGCCCACCACCGCCACCCGGTAGCCCTTGCCGCGCATCTGGCGAACCACTTCCACCTTGTTCTGCGGCAGGCAGTCGCCCACGACTTCCTCGCACCCGATCTCGCGCGCCACCAGCGAGGCCACCGGCTGGCGGTCGCCGCTGACCATGGCGATGCGCCGCACGCCGTCCTCCTTGAGGGCGGCCAGGGACTCACGGGCCTCGCCGCGGATCTGGTCCCGCAGCCCCACCCAGCCCAGGCAACGGCCGTTTCGGGCCACGAAGATCAGGCTGAATCCCTCGGTCTCGTTCACGTCCACCGACTTCAGGAAATCTTCGGTGACGCCGTTGTCCTTCAGCCATTGGGCGCGCCCCACCAGGATGCGTTCGCCCTCGACCTGCGCCTGGATTCCGCGGCCGGCGGTTTCCGCAAAGTCCTTGGGCTCGGCCATGGGCACGCCGGCTTCGGCGGCCAGTTGGGCCAGCGCCTTGGCGGTGGGATGGTTGCTGTATTTCTCCGCCGAGGCCGCCACGCGCAGCAGTTCGGCGGGCGAAATCCCGCCCAGGGGCGCCAGCCGGCTTACCGCCAGCCGGCCGGAGGTGAGCGTGCCGGTCTTGTCGAACACGAAGGCGTTGATCTTGGCCGCCAGTTCGATGTCGCCCACGTTCTTGATGAGGATGCCCAGCCGGGCCGCCGCCGAAAGCGCCGCCACCATGGCGGTCGGCGTGGCCAGCACAAACGCGCACGGACACGACACGATGAACACGGCGATCACGCGGCTCAGATCCTGCGTGAACGCCCAGACCAGCGCGCCGATCACCAGCACCAGCGGCGTGTAGAACCCCATGTACTGGTCCATGATCCGCATGATCGGCAGCTTGGTCTTCTCCGCCGCCAGGATCAGGTCCCGCACCCGCCCCAGCGTGGTGTCCTGGCCCGCCCGCGTCACGCGAATCTCGATCACCCCCGTCAGGTTCACCGTGCCGGCAAACGCCTCGTCGCCCGGCTTCTTGTCCACCGGCAGCGACTCCCCGGTGATGTTGGCCTGGTTGAAGGAGCCCTGGCCGGACACGATCACCCCGTCGGCGGCCACATTGTCCCCGGGGCGCACCCGGATGACATCGCCCACGCCCAGTTCCCGCACCGGCACTTCCTCCTCCTGCGCGCCCTTGAGCCGGCGGGCTTTGGTGGGAGTGAGCTTGATGAGCGATTCGATGGAGGCGCGCGCGCCCTCGGCCGTGCGGGTCTCGATGATCTGGCCCAGCAGCATGAAGAAGGCCACCACCCCGGCCTCCTGGTAATGGCCGGAGGAGAACGACGCGATGACCGCCAGGGCCACCAGTTCGTTGGTGCTCAGGCTGCCCGCGCGCAGATCCTTGATGGCCGTCCAGACGATCGGGTAGCCGAGAATGACGGCGCCAATCATGGCGCTGACGTCCGCCACGGCGCTGTCCCGGGCGAAGAGCCATTCCACCAGAAAGGAGTTGATGACGAACAGCAGGCCCGCCAGGGTCTGGAGGAGCTGGACCTCGACGTGGGAATGGTGCTCGCCGCAACTGCAGCCCGGCCCGTGCTCGTGCGGGTGGTCGTGGATGTGTTCGGCGTGAGAGGCGATCTTCATGGCGGGGCGAGAGTCTAGTGCGAGTCCGCGGCGGGGGCGGGGGGCGGAATCACGTTGGATTTTTCAGGCTCGCGGCTCAGGAGCAGGCGCAGCTCGCGCGGCTGCCCGGCGGGCCCCGGGGCCAGGTAAAACTTCTCGCTGGCGTTGGTGAAAACCCGGGCCAGCGACTCGGTCTGCCACTGGAGCGTGAACAGCTCCGGGTTGGCCTGGTAGCGCGGAAGCAGGTCCTGGAACTGCCGCGCCTCGGCGGCCACGTATTCGACCAGCCGCGT
>JAKLEJ010000118.1 GCA_022711695.1 Verrucomicrobiota bacterium
GTAGGTCTGGCCTCCCGACTGTATTTGGAAGGCGGGGATGACAAAGTCGCCCGGTTGGTTCGGGACGAGGTGATACTCGTAGGTCTGGCGCATCCGTCCCGGGGCAAACTCACTCCGCTGTCCTGTGCCGGCCACCTGGAAGTTGGGCAGCGGCGGCAGTTGCGGTTGGCTGGCGGTGGCGACTCCGTCAAAGGTGATGCTCAGAGTGACGGTCTCTCCCAGTGTGACGGTCGGCCGGTCCACGCTCGCGGTCACGGAAGCGGCGCGTGCCCCAAAGACGGCCGCCAGCAACAAGCACAGCACCGCCTCCGGCCAAAACCGGAGGCGCGCGCGTTCTGCCATTGCGTGACCGCCTGTCATCTTTGCAGTCGGCAAGTCCTTGCCGCCGTCAGTTTTGCCTGTAGCGGGCGGCTCGCGCAAGAGCGCACTTTTGCCCTGAATCCGCGGCTAGCGTGAGTGGGGCTAAGCGGCGACAGCCATTTCCGAACGCGCAGCCGGCTGATGGCGCATGGGATGCGCGGATTCACCTTTTGCGGCCTCCGGCCGGAATGACCCCTACAGAATCAATCTTGGCACGGAACTTGAGGAGCCTTGTCTTTGCAGACGAGGGCGAGCCGGACAATTTCCCGGGCGACGATTTGGGTTCGCCCTGGCCGGGCGCCAACGGAGCTTCTCTGAGCATGGTCGGGGGATGGCGCGTGAGACGATCGCTGCGCCAGACGGAGAAAGCCCGCATGTCGGAACACCCCCTCGTCCCGGGGCATGCGGGCCGTTTGAGCCTCGATAGGGCTCATTACATTCTATCGGCAGATCCGGCGGTGTGCTGAAGGACTTTTCTGCTGAACACGCGTCGTGCGCGGCATGGCGACCCATGATGGGGCGAAGCTCCTGCCGAGCCGGGATTATCCGCGGCGCCCCGATGGCTCCGCGGGAGCGTCGCCCTACCACGCCAGGGATGGGGTTGCGACTGGTACGCGGCAGGGCAAACCTCTGGGCCTTCCCCCCCCCGAGGCAATCGGGCGGGATGGCTTGCGCGCAGATTGAGCGATTCAAGGGGGGGCTTTACAGGCGAGGACTTGTCATCATACTGGCGGCGTTATGACGCATCACGCCTTCCCTGGCGAGTCCGGCATGCAGCCGGGGGCCGAGCAAAACACGCCGCCGGGTTCCCAGAGAGCAGGGGGCGCGGGAGCGCCACGAGCAGTCCTTCCGTCGCGTCGGTCCACCTGAGATCGTTCTTCACGCCTGTCCATGAGCCAGACTCTCGATTATCTCCAATCGGATTCGGCCGAGCGCGGCATCGAAACCGGCCTGCTGGTGCATCATCTGCTGGACGACGCCATCAAGGCGGGGGCCAGCGACATCCACATCGAGCCATGGGAGAGCACGCTGGCGGTGCGGATTCGCTTGAACGGCGTGCTGACCGAACTGGTCCACCTGCCGCTGGAGCTGATGGAGAAGATCTCGGGGCGCTTCAAAGTCATGGCCAACCTGGTTAGCTACCAGACCAGCGTGCCGCAGGAAGGGCACGCCAGCGCCGGCCCCGATCTCGGCGGCGTGGAGCTCCGCATCTCGGTCTTTCCGACCACCCGCGGCGAGAAGATCGTCGTCCGGCTGTTCGATCCCCGCAATCGCAGCTTCGATCTGGCCGGGTTGGGCTTCGACCGCGACACCCTGCGTACTTTTCTCAAGCTGCTGGCTCGTCCCAGCGGGCTGGTGCTGCTGACGGGCCCCACGGGTTCGGGAAAGACCACGGCCATCTACGCGTCCCTGACTCATATCGTGCAGCGGGCCGGGCCCGCCATCAGCGTCAGCACCGTCGAGGACCCCGTCGAATTCAACCTGCCGATGATCAGCCAGTCGCAGATCAACCCCGCCCAAGAGTTCACTTATCCCAAAGCCCTGCGCTCGCTCATGCGCCAGGATCCCCAGGTGATCATGGTTGGCGAAATCCGCGACGCCGAGACCGCCGCCATCGCCGTCCAGGCCGGGCTCACCGGACACCTCGTCATCAGCACCATCCACAGCGGCATCGCCGCCGGCGTCTTCGCCCGGCTGATCAACATGGAGATCGAGCCGTTCCTGCTGGCCTCCAGCATCCAGGGGGTGCTGGGCATCCGGCTCATCCGCATGAACTGCCCGGCCTGTTCGCAGCCCTGCGAGCCCGAGCCCGGCCTGCTGCGGATGATCCCGCCCGAGGCCCTGCCTGCGGCCGAGTTCCGCCGCGGCGTCGGCTGCGCCGACTGCATGTTCACTGGCTTCTCCGGCCGCACCGCCCTCACCGAACTGCTCATTCCGGACGAGGTTTTTCGCGACGCCGTCCTTCAAAAGAAGCCGACCCGCACGCTGCAGGACATTGCCATCCAGCAGGGTATGCAGACGATGTGGCAAAACGGCCTGCGCCGGGCCCTCCAGGGCCAGACGCCCTTGGACGAGGTTTTGCGGGTCATTGCGGTGGACCAGTTGTAGGCCGGCCCCGGGGAGCCGCTCACCCCAGACGCGTAATCCGGACAATAAGCCGGACGCATCCTCCAAAAAAAAGATTGGCCTTTTGCTGGGCGATTTGGCAGCGTCTCCGGCTTGATTTATGAAGAAACTGAACTCATTGCTGTTACCTATGACCCTGCTGCTGGTCGGCGCGAGCGGAGCGTTCGCCAGCGAAGCTGACATCAAAATCCCTCCGCTGGACACCGTGAAATTCAACGGCCTGGGGGGCATGACGGGCAGTACGCTCATGTATCTCGGCATCCTGTTCTGCTTCGTGGGCGCGCTCTTCGGCCTGGTGCAATACAAGCAGACCAAGGCGCTGCAGGTGCATGAGACGATGTCCAAGGTTTCCAACACCATCTGGGAAACCTGCAAGACCTATCTCTTCACCCAGGGCAGGTTCCTCGCGATCCTCTGGCTCCTGATCGCGGCTTGCATGATTTACTACTTCGGCTTCCTCACCGAACACAAGGATGCCGCCGGGCAGCCCATGGCGGCAGGCCATGTGGCCCGCAACGTGGTCATCATCCTGGCCGCCTCCGTCCTCGGCATTCTCGGCTCCTATGGCGTGGCCTGGTTCGGCATTCGCATCAATACCATCGCCAACTCCCGCACCGCCTTCTCCGCGCTCAAGGGCAACCCGCTGGCCACCCTGGGCATCCCGCTGCGCTCGGGGATGAGCGTCGGGCTGCTCCTGGTCTGCGTCGAGCTGTTCTTCATGATTTGCATCCTGATGTTCCTGCCCCGCGAGCTCGTGGGCCCCTGCTTCATCGGCTTCGCCATCGGCGAATCGCTCGGCGCCTCCGTGCTTCGCATCTGCGGCGGCATCTTCACCAAGATTGCCGACATCGGCTCCGACCTGATGAAGATCGTCTTCAAGCTCCCCGAGGACGACCCGAAGAACCCGGGCGTGATCGCGGACTGCACTGGCGACAACGCCGGCGACTCCGTCGGGCCGACAGCCGACGGCTTCGAGACCTACGGCGTGACGGGCGTGGCCCTCATCGCCTTTCTGGCCCTGGCCCTGGTGGCCAGCCCGGCCACCTGCGCCACTCTGATCATCTGGATATTCGTCATGCGCGCGCTGATGATCGCGACTTCGCTGGTCTCCTACTTCGTCAACGAAGGCATCAGCAAGGCGATGTTTGGCGGGAAGAAGGACTTCGACTTCGAGGCTCCGTTGACCCACCTGGTCTGGATCACCTCGGCCGTGTCCATCGCCGTGACCTTTGTTGCCAGCAAGCTCCTGTTGGGCGACTTTGCCGACGCCTCAGGCAAGGCGCAGCCGGATTTGTGGTGGGTGCTCTCGATCATCATCAGTTGCGGCACGGTGGCCGGCGCCCTGATTCCCGAGTTCACCAAGATTTTCACCAGCACCAACTCCAAGCACGTCAAGGAAGTGACCAACTGTTCCAAGCACGGCGGCGCGTCGCTGAATATCCTGTCGGGCTTCGTGGCCGGCAATTTCTCGGCCTTCTGGATGGGTCTGGTCATCATGCTCCTCATGTTCACTTCCTACTACTTCTCCAAGGACGCTTCCCTCATGTCCATTATGCCTGCCAAGTATGCCTTCGCGGCCCCCATCTTCGCGTTCGGCCTGGTGGCCTTCGGCTTCCTCGGCATGGGCCCCGTCACCATTGCGGTGGACAGCTACGGACCCGTCACCGACAACGCCCAATCGGTCTATGAACTGAGCCAGATTGAGGCCCGCAAAGGCATCAAGGAAGACATTGAGAAGAACTTTGGCTTCAAGCCGGACTTTGAAAATGCCAAGTACCAGCTCGAGAAGGGCGATGGCGCCGGCAACACCTTCAAAGCCACCGCCAAGCCGGTGCTCATCGGCACGGCGGTCGTCGGCGCCACGACCATGGTGTTTGGCATCATCATGCTCCTGCAGGGCATGTATGAGGCTCAGGTGGCCTCGCAACTCGCGGGGGCGTTCAAACCCGTCGTCGAGGCCCTCAGCATCGTCCAGCCCGAGATCATCCTCGGGCTCATCATGGGCGGCGCGGTCATCTACTGGTTCACCGGCGCCTCCTGCCAGGCGGTCGTCACCGGCGCCTATCGCGCGGTGCTCTACATCAAGCAGCACATGAAGCTCGACGCCACCACCGCCTCCGACAAGGACAGCAAGGAAGTCGTTAAGATTTGCACCGAGTACGCCCAGAAGGGCATGTGGAACATCTTCATCGTGGTGTTCTGCTTCTCGCTGGCCCTGCCGTTCTTCAATCCTTACTTCTTCATCGGCTACCTGATCGGCATCGCCTTCTTCGGCCTCTTCCAGGCCATCTTCATGGCCAACGCCGGCGGCGCCTGGGACAACGCCAAGAAGATCGTCGAGGTGGACCTCCGCCAGAAGGGCACCGACCTCCACGCCGCTACCGTCGTCGGCGACACCGTGGGCGATCCCTTCAAGGACACTTCGTCCGTGGCCCTCAACCCGGTGATCAAGTTCACCACCCTCTTCGGCCTGCTGGCCGTCGAAATCGCCGTCACCATGAAGAACCAGAACGTCAAGACGGCCATTGGCGCCTTCTTCTTCATCGTGGCCCTGGTCTTCGTCTATCGCTCCTTCTACGGGATGCGCATTCCCGAAGACAAGTAAGGTTGCAGACAGCGCTTTAGTTCGGGCGGGCCGCGGCAACGCGGCCCGCTGCTTGTACGCCGCGAACGCCGCGGTCCACCCCGGGCTGGACACCCCTCGGACGCACAGACGCGTGGGGAGGGCGGGCGTCCTCGCGAGCCCAAACTCAGAAGGCTCTTCGCGCACAGGCGCGCAGCGCGGCCCCAGTCAGAGGCTGCGGGGTGGGGGAGCTTTGACGAAGCTGGCCGCGCGCAGGTAAATGGGCGTGAGTTCGTTTCCGCGAGTCCAGACGGCTCGGCGTTGCGCCAGCGCCGCCACGTGCCGGGCTCGGGGATGCCGGGCAGGGTTCGAGGACCCCCAGAGCGCCATCTCTGGCCCGATGACTTCTTCGCCCGACGCCAGCAGCGCCTGAACCTCGGCGGCGGAGGCCAGGCGCGGATCGGCGACGGCATGCCAGGCGCTTTCCTCGAGTTGGTAGGTGTGCAGGCAGGCCTCCTGTCGCTGCGCGTCGATCGCCACGCGCACGCGACCGCGCGCGCCCTCGTTCCACGCGGCCTCGATCAAGGCGTCGGCGCTGCTGACTCCGGCAAGCCTCACCTCCCGGGCCAGTTGCCATCCCAGGGCCAGGGCCACGGCCACCCGGATGCCCGTGTAGCTGCCGGGGCCAAGCCCCACCGCCAAGGCGTCGATTTGCTGTCGGGAGACGGCCGTGTCCCGCAGAAGCTGCTCGATGAGGGCGAAGGCCCTGGTGGCTCTGGGTTCGCCGTTGCGCAAGAGCGCTTCCCCCAGCAATCGTCCGTCCTCAGCCAGGGCGACGCTTCGCTCGGTCGAAGAGAACTCAAGAGCCAGAATCTTCATACTTAAATCGGCGGGTGTCCGCGGTCAGTGTTTCCAGCAGCACCCGGCGGAAGTCGCGGGGCGGCGGGGGGGCGGACGCCGGGCGCCCTGCTTGTCCGTTGCGCCCAGGCAGCCAACGTTCCACCCATTCCACCACCGTGACCCCCCGGGGTGTGAACAGGTACTCCTCGAGGCCCGCGGCCACGACCTGCTCGGGGGTGTCGAGCCGGTAAAGGTCCAAGTGGAAGAGCGGCAGGCGGCCTTCGCGGTATTCGTTGATCAGGGCAAAGGTGGGCGAGGCGATCCGGCGCGCAATGCCCAGGCCCCGCGCCAGGCCTTTGACCAGTTGGGTCTTGCCCGAGCCCAGTTCGCCGCTCAGACCGATGACCCAGCCGGGCCGCGCCTGAGCGGCCCAGCTCTCCCCCAGCGCCAGCGTTTCAGCCGGGCTATTGGAAATGAACGTATCCATGCGCCGCCAGCGGCTTGCTTCCATGTGGGTCGATCAGGCGCAGCCCCGGCTCGGTGGTGATCCGGCCAATGCAGCTCAGCCGCACTTTGGGGAAGGCCGCGCGCCAGGCGTCCGTCAGCGCCACCGCCTGTCGCGCCGGCACGCTGAAGAGGAGCTCGAAATCCTCGCCGTCGCTCAGCGCGGCCTGGAGCGGCGCAGGCGCGTCGGCGTTCGAGCGGGCCCGCTGCCTCGCAGCCCGGCTGATGGGGATGGACTCCGCCCGGAGTTCGGCGCCCACATGGCTGGCCTCGAGCACATGGCGCAGGTCCCCGGCCAGCCCGTCGCTCAAGTCGATCATCGAGTGGATTCGATGGTGCTCCGTCAGCCAGCGGGCCTCGGCCAACCGCGGCTCGAAGCTCAGGTGCCGCCCCGCCAGGGATCCGCCCAGCTCGCCAGTGACGAAGAGGGCGTCGCCGGCTTTTGCCCCGGACCGCAGCACGCAGCGGTCCTTCTCGACTGTGCCCAGCAACGCCACCGAGAGGAACAGGCGTTCCGGGTTGGTGGTGGTTTCCCCGCCGACCACCGCCACTCCGTGGCGTCGCGCCGTGGCGTTGAGCCCCTCATAGACTCCCTCGACGCGCGCGGGGTCGAACGGGCGTGGCAGACCCAGTGTGACCACGGCCGACCCGGGCTTGCCCCCCATGGCGGCGATGTCGCTTAACGCTCGGGCCAGGGCCTTGTGGCCCACCTGCCGCGCGGGCGTGTCCGGCAGGAAGTGGATCCCCTCCACCACCGCATCGGCCTTCAACAGCGCGAACTCGCCCGAAAGCCCCAGGTCCAGGACGGCGCAGTCGTCGCCCGCTCCTGTCCTGACGGAGGAGTTGACCGCCAACCCGGGCCGCAATCGCGCTATCAGCTCGAATTCGTTCATCGTGGCCGCCTCTTCGAGAGCGGGGCTCGCACTCTAGCCCGGCGTCGGGGCGGTTGGAAAGGCGCAAAACCCGCGCGCCGCCCGTGGGAAGGCTGTTCTCACTGGGCAGGCTGCGCCTCCAGCAATTGCTCCGCCTCCTTCTGAAAAGTCCGGAATAGCTCGCTGTCGGCCGCGGAGAGTCGGGTCCGGTCGTTGATCCACCTGGCCTGGGCCTTGGCGCGGTAGTCCTCGGCTTTGGCGCGGTCCCCCAGGCGGGCGTGGCACATGGCCAGAAACACCCAGTCGAACATGGGATACTTGTCCCCGGGAAGCTCGGCGGCCTTGACCAGCGCCTCGGCCGCTTCGCGGAAGCGGCCTTGCCGGTAAAGCGCCTCGCCGACGTTGTGCGCGGCCACCCAACTGCCCGGAACACGCCGGGCCATTTGCTCGAACAAGATCAGCGCCCGCTCCGGATCGCGCTGCTCGGCCGCCCCGGTGAGGTAGTCGTTGCCCAGCATGTTGCACTGCTCGAAGGTCAGCGGGGTGGTCTCGGCCAACTGCCGGCAATCCGCCAGGGATTCCGCCCGGCGCTTCAACAGGTGGAGGGTGTCCGACCGTTGCTGGAGCAACTGCTGTCGGGCCTTGAGAAAGGCGGCGTTCGTTCCCGTCAGCTCAAGCGCGCGCGTATAGGCACTGCAAAGCTCTTCGAGCGGGCCGGCGGGCGCCGGCGCGGACGGGTTGACCGGTCCTGGGGGCTGGCTGGCGGCCGGCGCGCTGACGATGGGGGTCTGGCTGGCGGCTGTCTCCGCGCGCCGACGCGCATATCCGGCCGCGGTGATGGGCGAGGAAGGAGACAGCGGCCGCGTGGCGGGCGCCGCAAAGAACCAGCGGGCCCAGCGCGAGTAGAAGTCGATCGCCGTGGCCGCGCCCAGCGAGGCCTGCAGTTGGCGGAATGCCTCCGGCGCAACGGGCTCGAAGGACAGCGGGCTGGCCGCGCGCTGGCCGGCTGCCGCTTCGGCCAGTTCCGCCAACCAGGCCGGAGCCGGAGCGGGCGGAGGTTCGACCTCCCACAGGCGGGCTTTGCCGTCCCCGCCGCCCGTCGCCAGCCAGCGGTTGTCCAGGCTGAACTCGGCAAGGGTGCAGGACGTCATGAGCGGCAGCGGTTCCGACAGCCGCGCTCCGGTGGCTGTGTCCCATAGCCGCGCGGCGCCCTGCGCCGTCACGGTGACGATTCGCTGGCCGTCAGGGCCGAACCGCGCCCGGACCAGAACTGTGTCATGGATCAACGGAGTGCACAGAAGGGCGCCTGTCTGCGGGTTCCACACCCGCGCGGTGTTCCCCGCCAGGGTCGCCACGCTCCGGCCGTCGGGGCTCACTTGCAGCGAGTCGTCGGGAATGCGCGCCTCGTGCTGGACCGGCGGAATCAGGGATTGCCCCGAGCGGGCGTCGTGGACCACGGCGGTTCCCTCCGCCGAGGCCAGTACGAGACATCGCCCCCCCGCGGCAAACCGGGCATTGTTGAATCCGTTCGAGCGGCTGATCCTCAGCGCCACTTCGCCCGTCGTCAGATCCCAGAGGCGCGCTCCGTCCCGGCAGGCGGTCAGCGCTTTGCCATCCGCGGTGAAATCGATCGCAGCCACAGTGT
>JAKLEJ010000119.1 GCA_022711695.1 Verrucomicrobiota bacterium
GGCGTCGCCCAGGCGGAACTCCTGCCGCAGCCACTCCAAGTCGTCCATGCCCTGGGTCATGCGGGCCGCGCAGAGACCGCCCGTCACGCAATAGGTCGCATAACCCAGCGCCACCCCGGCGATGACCATCGCCGCCAGTATGAACAGAGAACGGCGCATAAACCGTCAGTGGAGGGCGGAGGGCGCCACCGCCGACAGATACCGGGCCTGCGCGGACTGCCGGGCCGACGCAACGCCGCTGAGCACGCCGGCCGCCGAACTCGCCAGCAACAAAGCCGCCAGTCCGGCCAGCGCCAGGCGCGGACGCAGAAGCCGCTCCACCAACCAGTCGGCCCATCCCAAGCCCGGCGTGTCGGCAACCTCCGACCGCTCGATCCGCCGCCAGACCGATTCCTGGAATCGAGGCGGCAGCGCGGGCGGCGCCAAGCGCGAGTCGCGCAGCAACCGGCTCAGAAGCGCTTCGTTGTCTTTCGACCTTTCAGTTCTCATGCTTTGACTTCGGGACATCCCCCATCGGATTCCTGCGTCCATTCAGCATACCCCGCCACGGCGAAAACGCCGCAGAAATCTCATCGCCGGCCCGACGGGGGTTTCTCGCGGCAGCGGTGTAAGCCCGTACAGAAGGTGGTCACGGCGACCGCCACGATTGAAACAAAGACAAACAACGACATCCTATGAAGAACATGACTGAAATCCGGAACCTCCTGATCCGATCGACACTAGCGCTGGCCCTGACCGGCCTGGTCGCGGCCCCTGCGGCGGGTTTTGCGCAGGAAAAGGGCGCCACCCGGCTGATGCAGCGGCACTCCCCCCAGAACGCCGATGGACTGAAGGCCATCCCGCAAGGCCGAACCCCGGCGATGTCCTGTCCCAAGTGTACGGATTCCTGGGTCACACAAGTGGAGAAAACCCACAAGGCAGCCCAGCCCGTAATCCGCCACCAGGTGCAGCGGCACGATTGCGACACCTGCTCGACCCGCATCGTGACGGAAGGAACGGGCAAACAGGCAAAGGACGTGGCCAAACACGTCTGCCGGCAATGCGGCCCCAAGGACGCCTCCTGCTGCCAGACTCCCAAGAGCGTCCACCCGGAGCCGGGAGCGAGCGCGCATCAGGGCCTGAACCATTGAAGCTAAACCCGGGCGACCCAGGAGGCGGCCAGCCCCGAAGCCGAGGCCGCCCTTCCTGGTCTGACCGCGCTTGGCGCCGTTGCCCTTGCGGGATTCCGGGAGGTCAGCGGCCTTCCCCGAGGTCTGACGACGACAAGCCCAGCAACCGCTGCGCGTTCCCGCCCAGAATCAGGCGCTCGCGTTCCGCTCCCAGGTCGAGACGGCGCACCTGCTCGATCGTCTCGCGCTGCCCGGCCCAGGGCGAATCCGTCCCAAAAAGCACACACTCGACAGGGTGTTTCAGAATCATCGCCCGAGCCCGATCGGGGCCGGCCCATTCGATCGCGTAGGACAGGTCCATGGGAATGGGGCGGCCGATCAGATGGCGCTCGACCTCGTCGTAATCCTCCCAGGCCCCGAGATGGGAGGCGACAAACCGCAGCCGCGGAAAGCGCTCCAGCACGCGGCAGATTCGCGCCGGGTCGCAGCGGCGCACCCGGGCGAAGGCCAGGTCAAAACCGGTGTGGCAAAGCAGCAGCAGGCCGGCGTCCTGCGCCGCGGCGTAGAGCGGCGCCAGACGCTCCTCGTCCAGATCGAACTCCTGGTAATAGGGATGGAGCTTGAGTCCCTTGAAGCCGGCGTCCCGAATCCGACGCACCTGCTCGACGGCGGCGGGATCGGCGGGATGGACCGATGGGAAGGGCAGGATGCGGTCGGAGGCAATCTCCTGCGACCATCTGAAGATGCTCTCGAACTGCGTTGGGCGCGTGGCGATGGACGCCACCACGGCCGCGGCCACCCCGGCGTCGTCCATGGACCGGATCAACGAGGAGAGCTTGCCGTCGAGGGCCGCCTTGACGTTGCCCTCGGCTTCAAGATGCGGGATGGCCCGCTCGGCCACCGCATCCGGGAACGCATGCGCGTGGAAATCGATAATTGTCATGGCCGCCGCCACCATAGACGCTCGTTGACGCATTCGGCAATCCCTACCTGAAGCCGGCCAGACCGCCCTTCAGCGGACCCGCGGTGACGCGCCGGAATCGTCCCAGTCCAGCTTCATCCGGGCCAGTTGTTCCCGGATCAGGCCCAGGTTCCAGACGTGGATCTCGGAGACTCCGCCCGCCACCGCCAGCAGGCTGGCATCGGCGTTGAAACTGAGGGAATTGATGTTCCAGCCGCCTGGCGATTCCAGGGTCGCCAACTCCTCGCCGGTCTCGGTCAGCACCAACTTCACCGTCTGCCAACTGTGACACAGGGCCAGGATGCGACCGTTGCGCGAAAACGCCATGGCCGGCGGGAAGCGTTCGAGAAACGGCCGTTCCAGCCGGCGGCGGAGGGTCCAGGAGCCGGCCTCCAGGAACTGAAAGTCCGTCCCTCCCACCACCAGCCAGCGGCTGTCCGGACTGAAGGCCACGCTGCACATATCGTCCATCCGCAGCGTGCGAAGCAGGTCCCCTGTGCGCGCATCCCAGATGTTCACGGTCGGATTGTGCCACGCCCCGGTCGCCGCCCAACGGCCGTTCGGACTGAGCGAATGGAACCGCATGCCCGCTTGATTGGTCTTCATGCGGGCGATTTGCGCGAAAGTCCGGCCGTCCAGAAAATGGCAGTGGTCCTGGCCATGATGTCCGAGAACCACGCTGCCGTCGGCCGAAATCCCCGCCAGCCGGTAGTTGGCCGGGGCCTGGAGCTTCTCCGGTTCCCCCAGACGCACGGGCTTGCCTCCGGCGTCGAGAATCGCCGGCCAGCGAAACCAGCCCTCGGCGGTCGCCACCCAAAACCCGCTGTTTACCGGATCGGGCAGGAAGTGGTGCACGGGTTGCTCG
Source organism: Verrucomicrobiota bacterium (assembly GCA_022711695.1). Taxonomy (GTDB): domain Bacteria; phylum Verrucomicrobiota; class Verrucomicrobiia; order Limisphaerales; family JACRJZ01; genus JACRJZ01. Next base: position 2,936 of record JAKLEJ010000119.1, read on the forward strand.
GTCACGGCGGCGATCTCCCGGCCCGAGGCCGGATCGCGCACCTTCAACTGCTGCCCCATGCTGTAGGTAAGCAGCGCGCCATCGCGGCTGAAGTGAACGCGCTCGCCTCCGCTGCTGGGGGCCCGCTGCTCATGAAAGACCGTGATCTCGCGGCCCGGGGCCACTTCAAAGCACCAGGCGGCGTCGCGCGCCCACGACGTCACTGCCAGCCGCCGGGTTTTCGCCCCGAATTGGACAAACCCACCGCCCGGGGCCGAAAGCAACTGCCTTCCCGGCTCGAAATCCCACACCCGCACCTGCCCGTCCCATCCTCCCGCGGCCAGCAACGAACCGTCGTGACAGAACGCCAGCGACACCGGGGCCGAACGGACATCCTCCAACCTCCGTGACACCGTCCAGGTCCGGGCGTCCCACACCAAGATGGCGGAGGAGTCGTTCTCGCACGACACCAGGGAGTGTCCAGCCGGATGCCAGGCATGGCGGTGGATGGCGCGCGAGTGCGGCAGCCGGGCCAGTTCCACGCCGGAGGCAGCGTCCAGAATCACCAGGGCTTCGCGATCCCTTGCCGTCACCGCCGACAGCCGGGTCATGCCGGGGTCGAAGCTCGGCCACATCAGGCGCTCCGTTCCGCCGAGGGTTCGGAGCTTCTGCGCGGAACCGAGGTCGTAGAGGCTCAGCCCGCCTTCGCGCTCCGGGACGACCAGCAACCGGCTGTCGGGTGAGAATTCGGCGCCATCGCCCACGGCCGAGAGGACGCGCCTGGGACCGTCCAGTTCCCAGACGTGATTGAACACGCCGTTGTAAGTCAGCCGCACCAGGCGGCCGTCGGGGCTGAAGCGGGTATCCGGCAGAGAACTGACGCCGGAAGGCGCCGGCAACCGGGCCAGAACGCGGTCGTCCTCGAAGCGGCGCACGGAGACCTCGCCGCGGCCCTCCGCCAGGCTGTAGCGCTCCGCGGCTTCGTCGAACGTGAACTTCTGCTGGTTGAGGCCGAACTTCCAGCGGCGTTCCAGGCGCAGATCGACCAACGGCATGCAGGCAATGGCCTCGTTGCGCAACGCCAGCGAGGGCCGGAGGGCCGCCGCTTTGGCCAGCACGTCCAGGCTGGCGAATCGCCGTCCCGGGCGGCCGCTGAAGCGGCGGGCCTGGGCCTGGGCCAGGTACGATTCCCGCAGTTGGTCGAGCGCCTCGATCTCGGCGTCCTGGGCGCGATGCCATTGCACCAGCACGGCCGCCAGGCCGCCCCCGGCCACCAGGTGCAGCAGGGCCACCGCGGCCGCCAGCGCCGGTTTGCGCTGCACCCACTTGGCCACCCACCAGACCGCCGAGGAGCGCCGGGCCTGGATCGGTTCATGCGCCAGCCACCGGTCCAAGTCGTCGGCCAGAGCCTCCGCCGAGCCGTAGCGCCGGGATGGAGACTTCTCGAGGCACTTCAGGCAGATCGTCTCCAGGTCCCGGTCGATGGTCTTTTGGAGCAGGCTGGGGCGCGTGGGTTCCTGCTCGACGAGCCGGCGAAGAGTCTCGAAGGGGCTGCCCGAGTCGAAAGGGGCCGTCCCGGTGAGGAGGTGGTAGAGAATGGCGCCCAGGCTGTGGATGTCCGCGGCGGTGGTCAACTGCCCGGTCTTGCCCAGTGCCTGCTCGGGGGCCATGTAGCTGGGAGTGCCCAGCACCGCGCCGCTCAAGGTCAAATTGCTGTCGCTGCCCACCCGTTTGGCCAGGCCGAAATCCGTCACATGGGGCTGGCCCTCGACATCCAGGAGGATGTTGCCCGGCTTCAGGTCGCGATGGAGGATGCCGCGCTGATGGGCAAAATGCACCGCCCGAGCCACCGTGGCCATGAGACGGGCGGAGGCGCGCGGATCGTTCCGGAAGGAATCGAGGGCGTCGGCGAGGCTGCGTCCCTCGATCAGCCGCATGCTGAAGAAATGCTGGCCTTCATGCTCGCCCACCTCGTAGATGGGCACGATGTTCGGATGATCCAGGCTGGCGGCGGACTCCGCTTCGCTCCGGAAGCGCTTCACTTCCGCCTCCCCGGCCAGGTTTCCGGTCAGGATCATCTTCAAGGCCACCACCCGGTTGAGGCTGACCTGGCGCGCCCGATACACCACCCCCATCCCGCCACGAGCGATCTCGTCCAAAAACTCGTAGTCGCCGAACAGGTGGGGCGCCCCGGCCATGGCCGGTTGCCGGGCCGAAGCCGACGCAGGAAGAGGCCCGTCGCAGCGCGGGCACTTCGAACCAGTCACGGAGTCCGGCATTTCGGTGCCGCATGCTGAACAATAGCGTCGGGTCTGCGTGCTGCCGGCGTTCTCCTGGACCTTCACCCTATCATCTTATACCTGGCATGAGGAGGGCGCAAGGCGCTCTGTCAGGTCAATTTCAGGTGTTTTCGAACGCGCCGGGGACGGCGAACGCGCACAATGCGGACTCGGAGGAGACAGCCTCCGGCTCCGCGTCTATCCACAGGGGCGAATCGTCACTTGCCCGGCGGCGGCGGCGCAGGGGCGAAAAAGCGGTAGGTGAAGCCGTCCGGTCCCGCGGCGATCGCGGAGACATCCATGTGGAAGTACTTCGCCACCCGCTCATACGAAGGAAGGAGATAGAACTCGGCCCAGGAGAGCGGCCCGACGTCCGGACCAAGGCCCAGGCGGCTGCCCAGCCTGGCGGCGCTGAGCATGGCCGCCGCGTTGAGGGCGTCCTTGCGGGCCGTCTCGAAGAAGATGCGCGCCGATTCCCGGGTGTTCTCGTAGGAGAAGAAACCCGTGTTGAATCCTCCCACTTGTTTGGCCGCCTCGGCCAGGCCGGCCCGATCCATAAGCCGGGCGCGCACCCAGTCGCTGCCCCGCAGATAATCGTCGATGGCGGAGGGCTCGGTGGAAAGCGCCACGTGAGCGGGACCGGCCGCATAATGCCAGGCCTTGCCGACCGTCCAACCGCCGTCCTCGAGGCGCCGCGGCAGCGTCACCGAAACGACGGTCCGCCCCAGGAACTCGCGCTCCTTCCAGCGCGTGGTCTCGGGCGGGAGCAGGCCGGCCAGGGCCTTCAAACCGAGGGCGGCCTGCTCCGGGTGGCGCACGCCCACCAGAGCCAGGGAACGGCTCGCCTCCCCCACAGCCGCGCCCGCGGACGGCGAGGCCTTCTCGCACCACATCAGGTCGTCACCCAGCCGCGCAATCAGGCGCTCCCGCAGCTCGAACTTCTCGTCCTTGTCTTTGCCGGCGGTGTTGACGACAAACTTGACGACTCCGGCCATGGCCGGCGAGATCTCCTCGATCATCGACTCGAGGTGGCTCCAGAGCCGCACCAGGTCCAATCGCGCCCGGCTGAACTTGACGACGTCTGCGGCGATGAACGGCGGCGGCGAGGCGTCCTTGGGTTCAAGGCTTAACACCTTCAACAGGCTTCGGCGATCGGCTTCGGGGATTCGCAGCCGCACGGCAAGAGCTGTGCCCGCTCCCGACTCCCGCGCCTCCGCGGAGACGGTCTGAACCGCATCGAAGCCCAGCTTCCGCAGAAGCGCACCAGTGGGAAGGACCGGCCCGTTTTCAGCGCCGGCCTCCGGAGCGGGCGGCGGCTTGACCGGCCCAAGGCGGCCCACCAGCGCTTTGACATTCAGCCAGCCGTAAAGCTGCGCCTCGCGCGCGCCGCTGCCGGCGTCCGCCACAAACGCCTTGGACACGGCCAGGGAAGGCGGCGGATTGGACCCCAGCAACAGCGCCGCCTTTTCCACCTCGCGCGCCGAGTCGCTTGCCAGCAGGCAACCCCCGACCTGCCCCACCGTCCATTCCCCGGTCTTCGGCAACTCCTGGCTGGGCAGAGCGCCCGCGCGCGCGGCGTCCGGATCCGGGAGGATCGACTCCAACACCTTCCGGAACTCTCCCAGTGAAACCGTGAGCGCCGAGAAATCCGAGTCGGCGATGCGGACGGCGCGCACGGGGCGGCCCGCATCGGTCCAGTTCTTCCGCAGCAGCGCGAGGTTGGCAGCCAGGCGGGCGGCGTTGGTCCCCGTGTCTGCGACCAAGAGAAAGCTGGTGAGCCGCCCGGGCTGGTTGTCAGGCGGCGAAGGAGTCCAGGCGAGCGCCACCGGTCCGCCAAACAGCCTGGCATACCCGCCCAGTTCAACACCCAACTCCTTCTCGATGGGGGCGGTGACCTCCTGGCGAAGCCGGGCCAGATAGCTTTCGCGGAAGGCCTTCATGGCCGGGTCGAGCCACAGTTGACCCATGGCGGTGCGGCGCAAGGCCGCCGCGGCCCCGGGCCAATCGGGCGTCGCCACGAAGCCGAGGGTGTCCGCCGGAAGCAGGCGCTCGGGCAGCACCGCCGCCGCCACCCATAACGGCGTCAACGCCAGCGCCGCCCCCAGCCATTTCCTGCCCAGTCCCATGCTCATGCGGCAAACGATAGGCCGGCCGTTCTCGATTGCAAGGCAGCGTTGCGATGCGGAGCGCCCTGCAGAGGGGCCGCAGGCCGAAGGCGCGGCTAAGCCCAAACGCGGGCGGTCGCCCCGCGCGGCTGTACACAACGTCAGAAGTCTCGCCGCGTGAGGGCACGCGGCCCACAATCCCCTGTAGGCCGGGTCCCCTGACCCGGCATCGTGGATTTCTGACGCTCCGTATAATGCGGGGAGGTCCTCTGGACCGCCTCGAGGACGTGCCGCGTGCGGAGATTCGCGACGTGGACGTAGCTGGCGCCGAGGGCGACGGCCAGGTGGCGCATCTCGATTCCCCGACCGGGCTCCTCCGCCACGTCGATCAGGGCCGTGGCGATGCGCCCGGCGGCCACACGTGTCGCCAGGGCCAAAAGCTCGGGAACCGCCGGCCGGCCCTCCTGCAATGGCACGTTGGCTTCGCCGTCGGAAACGATCGCCAACACCGGACGCACGCCGGGGTCCTGCAATCGGGCGCGCTCGATCAGCCGCAAAGCTCTAAAGAGGCCATCCGCGAAAGGAGTGGCCCCGCCGGCCGCCAACCTCTCGAGGCGGCGACGGGCAAGGTCGATGCTGCGAGTGGGCGGCAGGACGACGCGGGCCTGCTCGCCGCCAAACGCCACCAGGGCCACGGAGCTCCGGCTCTGGTAGGCCTTGCGCAGAATCGCCAGCACCGCTCCCTTGCAGGCCCGCATCCGCGCCTCGGCGCCCTCGCGCATCGAATCGGAGGAATCCACCAACAGCACAATCAGGTTTTCGCAAGGCCGGTAGCGCCGTTTCCGGCAAAGATCTGCGGGCGCCACAGCGACGCCGCCTTCCAATGGGCCGGCGCGGGCGCGGCGAAGCGCAGCCTGTTTGAGCGTCGCCTCCAAGGCCAGGTCCGCGGTTCTTTCCCCAGGCTGCAGGGGCGTGGAGCGCCGCCATCGACCGGTCCTGGACTCGACCACCGGCCGGGCGCGCTTGAGCCCGCTGCTGCCCTGCTGTGCCAGGTCCTCGAGGTCGATCTGGACCCGGCTCAGGCCCGGGTCCGGTTCGCAGACGGTTTCAGGGTCTTTTTTTTTAGGAAGGAAAGCATCACGCTGCCGGCAGCGCAGTTGCCGGGAACCTGCATCTGTTCGGCCATGTCTTCCAGACCGGGTTCCTCAGCCAGGTCCTCGACAAGCTGCGCGGCCCTCGCCCTCTCCGCCGATCCGCCGGCGATCTGCTTCAGCACATGGTCGATGCGGGCCTGGAGTTCCTCGGGAGAATCCAGGGGGGACGCAGGCAGGCGGTGCGGCAGGACCAGCGGCGCGGCGGCAAACAGATCCTCCATTTCGACGGCCGTCTTCTCGAGAAACGCCGCATGGGCGCGAGCGGCTTTGACGAGGGTAATGTCGGCCCGGTGGCCGGCGGCGTGCAACTCGTTGGCCAGACGCGCCGCCGCCGTCAGGATCGGATCGGGGATCTCGACGTCCTCCAACCGCTCCCG
>JAKLEJ010000012.1 GCA_022711695.1 Verrucomicrobiota bacterium
CTCCTGGGCCGGGAGAAGCAGCAGTTGGAGGGCTTGCAGGCGCGGGTGGAGAATCCGGCCCTTCGCGCGCAGGACGTCGGACGGGTGTTGCCGCAAGCGGTCGTCCTCGCTTCCTCGCGCGGATCGAACCTGACGGCCGCCCTCGCTCCGGCGGTGGAGGCCGCGCTTCGTGAATCGGTGCGACGCGATCCGACCCCGCTCGTGAACGCCGTCTTCCCGATTCTCGGTCCCGCCATCCGCAAGGCCGTCGCCGAGGCGCTGGGCCGCCTGGTGCAGTCGCTCAATCAGGCGCTGGACCACAGCCTTTCGCTGCGGAGCTGGCGCTGGCGGCTGGAGGCGGCCCGAACGGGCCGCAGCTTCGCGGAGGTTCTGCTGGCGCACACCCTGATCTACCGCGTGGAGCAGGTCTTCCTCATCCACCAGCACACCGGCTTGCTGCTGCTGCACGCGCGCATCCCCCAGATTCAGGCCGAAGACCCCGCCATGGTGTCGGGCATGTTGACGGCGATCCAGGATTTCGCCCGGGATTCCTTCCATGTGTCGGCCGGCGAGACGCTTCACACCCTGCAGGTGGGCGAGCTGAATGTCTGGGTGGAGGCTGGTCCGCAGCTTGCGCTGGCGGCGGTGATTCGCGGCCAGGCCCCTGCGGACTATCGTCTCACGCTTCAGACCGCCCTGGAGACCATCCACCGCGATCAGGCGGCGCCGCTCGAAGCGTTCGACGGGGACGCCGCGCCGTTCGAATTGGCCCGTCCGCATCTGGAATCGTGCTTTCAGGCGCAGTTCGCCGGCGCGTCCCAAAAGCGATCCTCCGCGCGCCTGGCAGTCGGACTGGCGCTGGTGGCCGCGCTCCTGGCCGCCTGGGCCTATGGGGCGGCCCAAAAAAGGCGACATTGGCTGGCTTACGTGGATTGGCTCAGAGCTCAGCCGGGCATTGTGGTGATCGAAACAGGCAAGCGCTCCGGCAAGTTTTTCCTGGCTGGATTGCGGGACCCGCTGGCGGTGGAGCCGGCCGAGTCCCTGTCGCAATTTCAGCTCGAGCCTGGCAGCGTCACCGCCCGCTGGGAGCCGTATCATGCGCTCGGCGCGCCTTTGGCGCTCCAGCGAGCCACCCTGTTGCTGGAGCCCCCGCCCGATGTCACCCTGCGAGTCCAGGACGGCGTCCTGTTCGCAAAAGGCGCGGCGCCGGCAAGCTGGGCCGACGCCGCCCGCCTGCGCGCGCCCCTTCTGCCCGGCATTCACGCCTTCGATTCCACGGCCCTGGACATTTCCGGGCCGGATCGGGTGGCCGAGCTCAAGGATGCCATCGAGCGCACGACGATCTTCTTCGACGACGGCGCGCATCTGGCGTCCGGCCAGGAAAGCGCGCTGGACGCGCTGGTTTCGCAGCTTGCCGGCTTGCGCGCCGCTGTCGAAGGGAGCGGACGGCGGACGCGCATCGCCGTCGTTGGACACACGGACCAGACCGGCACGGAGGAGTACAACCTGCGCCTGAGCCGCCAGCGCGGCGAGCACGTGGCCAACCTGCTCCGGGCCCGGGGCGTGCCTGCGACCTGGCTTGCGCCCGAGGGTGCGGGCGCCAGCGGACCCTCGCGCTCGGATGGCAATGGCGGAGAACAGCCCCTGGAACGGCGGGTCACCCTCCGTGTCGTCGTGGATCGACCGCCGCCCAACACCCCCGCGCCATGATCCAGAAGAAAATCTGCATGGTCGGACCGGTGGCCGTGGGCAAGACGAGCCTGGTGGCGCGCTTTGTGCACAGCCTCTTCTCGGAAAAATATCTGTCCACTGTCGGCGTCAAGATCGACAAGAAAACCCTGGTTTTGGACGGCAGGAACGTAACCCTGCTCCTGTGGGATTTGGCCGGCGACGACGATTTTCTGCGGCTGAACCTCACCTACCTGCGCGGTTCGGCAGGCTACCTTTTGGTCGCCGACGGCGCCCGGCTGGCGACGTTGCACCGGGCCATGGAGATCCAGGAGCGCGTGGCCCGCAAACTCGGCCCGGTCCCGTTCCTGCTGGCCCTCAACAAGGCCGACCTTGCCGCCCAGTGGGCGATCGAACCTGGAACGGAAGAGTCCCTCCAGGCGAAAGGCTGGATGCTCCGCCGGACCAGCGCCAAAGACGGGTCCGGGGTCGAAGGGGCCTTCGCGGAGCTGGCCCGGGCAATCCTCGGGACTGACCCGCCCTCTCCGCCATGAGCGCCAGCGTCTCAGCCGGCGTCTTGCAGGCCCTGGATCTGGCCGTCTTCCAACGGGACGACCGCGGCCGCCTTCGGCTGACGAGCCGCGCGCCGGCATGGCTGCGCGCCCTCTGGCCGCAGGCGGCCAGCCGGCGGGGCGCGCTGGAACCGGCCACCGCGCCGTTTCTCGAGAACTTCCTCGTGGACGCTGCGGCCTGCTGGCAGGCCGGCGGCGACTCTCAGGCTGCTTCCGGGCCCTGGGTGGAACGGGATGCGCGCGGCGTGGAGCATCGCCTGAGAGCCAAGGCGTTTACCCTGGCGGGCCGGGCCACCCTCCTCATTGCCGAACCCGGCGCCGCTGAGGACGAACAAGCCCTGCTTCTGCAAAAGGCCCGCGAGCTGGCCCTGGCCCACGAGAGACTGCAAGTCGCCGAGCAAGCCCTGGCGGCGGAGAAGCGCCTGGTGGATCAAAGGGTTCGCGAGCGCACCGCGGAGCTCATGCAGACCAACGCCATGCTGAGCCGGGAGATGGCCCTGCGCCAGCGGCTCGTTGAACGACTGCAGGGCGAGCACGACTTGATCGAAGGCATCCTGGTGGCGCGATCCGTGGAAACCATCGCGGCAGCGGCGCTGCAGCGCCTGCGACACCTGTGGTCCTATGACCAGGCAGTCCTCCTGGAGCTGGACTCGGAGCGCCGCCTGGCCATTGTGCTCGCCAGCGCCAGGGATGGCCAGGTGACCTACCACAGCGGCTGGGTGCTCTCCCCAGAGCAACTGAAGAAATGCCACGCCCTGCAATCGGGCTGCCTGCGCCAAACCAGGCGCCACCGTAACCTTTTCGCCGACCCGGCCGGCGGGGCGGCCGAACTCGAAAAGGTCTGGTCGCTGATCGTGGACGCGCCCTTGGTCGTCGAGGAAACGCTGATCGGCGTCCTGAACCTGGCCAGCGAGCGCCAGGCGCAGCTCCAACCCGAGGACGAGGAAATCGTGCGGGAGGCCGCCTCCCGGCTGGCCGTGGCGATGCGGGAGGCCCGCCTCTTTGCGGAGGTGGTGAAGGCTCGCGAACGGCTGCGCGCGCTTTCGCTGCGGCTGGTCGAGTTGCAGGAATCCGAACGCCGTTCCCTGGCGCATGAACTGCACGACGAGATCGGCCAACTGCTCACCGGGCTGAAGCTGTCGCTCGAAATGTTCGGACGCGCAACCCCTCCGGGACCCCGTGCGACGCTGGACGAAGCCATCGAGACGGTGGACGATCTGATGCGGCAGGTGCGCCGGTTGTCGCTCGACCTGCGCCCGCAGATCCTCGACGACCTGGGCCTATTGCCGGCGCTGGAGTGGCTCTTCCTGCGCTGCTTCAAGCAGACCGGCCTGCGCGTCCGCTTCAAGCACCGCGACATCGCCGGGCGGTTCCCGACGCAGTTGGAGACGGCCGTGTTCCGCATCGTGCAGGAAGCCCTGACGAACGTGGTCCGCCATGCGCGCATCGACGAGGCCACCGTGCGATTGTGGCTGAACAGCGACGCCCGCACCCTGGCCGTGCAGGTGCAGGACGCCGGGGCGGGCTTCGACCTGCCCCGGGTCCTGGCGGCGCGGGCCTCCAGCGGCCTGGTTGGGATGCGGGAGAGGGCCGAACTGCTCGAGGGCCAGTTCACCCTCGATTCGGCTCCCGGGGCCGGCACCCGCTTGACGGTGGAACTGCCGCTGCGACCCGCCGCGCCAGAGCCCCCCGCCTCCACCGATCGATCGACATGATCACTCTCGTTCTGGCAGAAGATCACCATCTCGTCCGGCAGGGCCTGAAACTCCTGCTGGAAACCGAAAAGTCTTTCCGCCTCCTCGGCGAAGCCGCCGACGGTCTGGAGGCGGTGCGGCTGGTGGAAACGCTGAACCCCAACGTGCTGGTGCTCGACTTGATGATCCCCCGGTTGCACGGGCTGGAGGTCACGCGGGCGGTTCGCCGGGACCATCCCCGCACCCGTGTGATCATTCTCTCCATGCACGCCGATGAACCCTACGTGGTGGAGGCGCTGCGCAACGGCGCCTCCGGCTACGTGCTCAAGGACGCCACCGGCGCCGAACTGGTCCAGGCCGTCAACGAGGTCTGCGCAGGCCGCCGCTACCTCAGCCCGGTGCTGGCCGAGCGCGCTTTGACGGGCTACGTGGAGCGTCCGGGCGAATCCGAGCTGGACATCTACGAGACTCTGACCAACCGGGAGCGGCTGGTCTTGCAGTTGGCCGCCGAAGGCACGAGCAATCCTGCGATCGCCAAGCGGCTCTTCATCAGCCCGCGCACCGCCGAAACCCACCGGGCCAACCTGATGCGCAAGCTCGGCCTGCGCTCCCAGACCGACCTGGTGCGCTTCGCCATCCGCAAAGGGATCATCGCGGCCTGACGCGGCGCCCGGCCGGAACCGCCCCCGGAAGGCCGCCGGAGCCAGCCCCGGGGAGCTTGCTGCGACCGAAAGATACCAGGATTCGTCGCGTGGAAATACCGTCGTGTACCGATTCCCAGGCGCCAGCCAGCCTGCTATTGCTCTCGATTGAAAGTGGCGGCGCGCGGCGCCAGTCTCCGGCCCCAAGCCGGCCGGCAAGCAAATGGCGCGCGCGTTAGGCTGCGCACGAAAGCCGCAAAAACCTTGCATCTTCTCGATAACCTTATGAAACGCGCTCTCAAACATCTGTTGGCCGGGTTTCTGGTCGCCGCGGCCCTGGGGAATCCTCTGTCCTCTGGCGCGGCGGATTCGGCGCCAAAATCCCGGGACATGGACAAGGCGGTGGGCCGGTCCAAGGAAGCCGCCGAGAAGCCCAAGTCCAAACGGGACTGGTATCCGTTCGGGGGCATTGTCGCCTCGGTGGACAAACAGGCCAACACCATCTCTCTTAAGAAGAAGGAAGGGGTGCGTGTTTTGAAGCTCGACTCCAAATCCACGCTTGAAATCAACGGCAAACCCGCCCTCATTGGCAGCGTGAAAGCCGGCAACTACGCGCACGGAAAACTTCATAAGGATGGCGCCGGGAACGAAGTGATCCTCGACGCCAAGTTCGACAAGGAAGCCCCGGCCAAGGACCAGGAAACCCTCGACAGGGAGCCCCCAAAGACGCCTGCTCCCAAATCAAAACCGTAGCGGGCGTTCCGTGGATTATATCGAACCGCAGAGAAAACAGAAACCCTGGCAACGGGGCAAGCACCACTAGAACTGGAACAGCTTATGAATGTGGCAGGTCTGATTATTCAACTCGTCAGCGGAGCGGTTGGCGGCAACGTCGCCGGAGCGCTGCTCAAGAAGCTCAGCCTCGGCACGGTTGGCAACTCGATCCTGGGAATCCTGGGCGGCGGCCTGGGCGGCCAACTTCTCGGCATGCTCGGTGTGGGCGGCGCGGGCCAGGGGGGAGGCGCGCTGGACTTGGGCTCGATCGTGTCCAGCGTTGCCGGCGGCGGCATTGGCGGAGGTGTGCTGTTGGCAATCGTCGGCCTCATCCGCAAAATGATGAGCAAGTCGCCCTGAGGATGCGTTCGCAGAGCCGGCGCGCGACGCGCCTGAGCGGCGCCAGATGAACGGGCCGCGGCAACCGCTGGACAACCCGGCGCGCAAGACATGCATAGCGTCTGTAACCATCGACAAGAAGAACAACCATGAAAGCGATTCTGGAACAGTTGAATCAGCAGTTTGCCGCGTTTGGCCCCAACCTCCTGGCCGGAGTGGCCGTGCTCGTTCTGGGCTGGCTCGTGGCGGTGGTGGCGTCATTCATCGTCCGCAAGCTGCTTGGCCGCATCTCCCTCGACAACAAGATCGCCCAGTGGATGGCCGGGCCGGAGGCCAAGTCGGGTCTGCCCATCGAAACCTGGGGCGGCCGCGCCGCGTTTTACGTGGTGATGCTGTTCGTGCTCATCGCATTCTTCCACACGCTCAAGCTGACGTTGGTCACCGAACCGCTCAAGGGCCTGCTGGACGTGTTCATGGCCTACGTGCCCAAGCTCGTGGGCGCCGGAGTGCTGGTGCTCGTTGCCTGGGTGGTGGCCACGGTTCTCAGGCGCGTCATCAGCATGGGGCTGGCCGCGGCCAAACTGGATGAACGCCTGGGAGGCGCGGCGGCCGAACCGGGCAAGCCCGCGCCCTCCTTCGGCAAATCGTTGTCGGAGGCGGTTTATTGGCTGGTCTTTGTGCTGTTCCTGCCGGCCATCCTGGACGCCCTCGCGATGAAGGGGCTGCTCGATCCGGTCAATGCCCTGCTGACCAAGGCCTTTGCCTTTCTGCCGAACATCGTCGCCGCGGGGGTCATGCTGCTCGTCGGTTGGTTCGTCGCGCGGATTGTGCAGCGGCTGGCGACCAGCTTGCTGGCCAGCGCCGGCGTGGACCGCTTGAGCGAGAAGTGGGGGATTGCGGCCCCCCTGGGCAAACGGAAACTCTCGGACATCATCGGCCTGGTGCTTTACTGCCTGACTCTCCTGCCGATCCTGGTCTCCGCGCTCAACGCGCTCAAACTCGAGGCGGTGACGAAGCCCGCCAGCGACATGCTCGGCAAAATCCTGTTGATGCTGCCCTCCCTGTTCGGCGCGGCGCTCATTGTAATCATCGCCTGGGTGGTGGGCCGGGTGGTCGCCACTTTGATCGTGAACGTGCTGGCCGGTCTGGGCTTCAACAATATCCTGGTCACGCTCGGCCTTTCCCGGCAACCCATGCAGGGGCCCCGGGCCCCTGCGGAAATCGTCGGCCTCCTGGTGAACCTTGCCATCATCCTCTTTGCCTCGATCGAGGCGGCCAATCTCTTGGGCTTCGCGTCCGTGGGCGTGTTGATTCGCGACTTCATCCAATTCGCAGGGCATATTGTAATGGGGCTGCTGATCTTCTGCCTCGGCCTGCTGCTGGCGCAACTCGTGGCCAAGGCCATCCTATCCAGCGATCGGCCCAACGCCCGGCGCCTGGCGCTGGCCGCCCGCGTCGCCATCCTCGCCCTGGTCGGCGCGATGGCCCTGCGGCAAACCGGCCTCGCCAACGAGATTATCAACCTGGCTTTTGGGCTGACACTGGGCGCGGCGGCGGTGGCAGCAGCCCTGGCCTTTGGGTTGGGCGGCCGGGACATGGCGGCCCGCACGCTCGTCGAATGGCGGGAAGAGCGCCAGAAAGAGAAGCCGTAGCAGCCCTGGGATGCGATTCCTGGATCGCCAAGCGGGATGCGCTGGGCGGTCCAAGCCTTGTCTGCGGCAAGGGCGCCAGTTCGGCTGATCGATGTCCGCCTTGGATTACCCTGCGCTCCCGGAGCCGTCTCCGTACGCGTACGAATTGCCTCGTCACCGGCTGCCGCTTATTCATACTTCCAGTGACCGATTAACCTAACGACTGCACTATGAGCGCAACATCTCACACATGGAACTTCTTTCGAGCCGGCGGGTTTGACCAGGTGAAGTTGGAAACCGGCGCGGATCTGATGAACCTGGACCAGCTCGACCAGAAACTCTGGGTGGCGCTGGCGTGCCCAACCAACGGGCTGGAATTCGACCCCCGCACGTTTGCCCTCATCGATGCGGATAAGGACGGACGGGTTCGAGCGCCCGAGTTGATCGCCGCGGTCAAATGGGCCGGCGCCATGCTCAAGAACCCGGACGATCTCCTCCGAGCCGCGGACCCGCTGCCCTTATCCGCCCTGAACGACGCCGCGCCAGAAGGCAAGCAGCTTCTCGCCTCCGCGAAGCAGATTCTCGCTAATCTGGGCAAGAAGGACGCGACCAGCATTTCGGTTGCCGACGCCTCGGACGCGACCAGTATCTTTGTCAACACCACCTTTAATGGCGACGGCGTGATCATCCCCGAGTCGGCCGGCGACGACGCCACCAAGGCGGTCATTCAAGACATTTTGGCTTGTCTGGGGACGACGCCCGATCGCTCCGGCAAGCCCGGCATCGATCAGGCCAAGGCGGACGCGTTCTTCGCCGAAGCAGCCGCGTTGGACGGCTGGCACAAGAAAGCCGACGCCGACAAAGCCGCCGTCCTTCCCGCGGGCGACGCCACCGCCACCGCCGCCGCCGCCGTCCAGGCCGTCAAAGCCAAGGTGGACGACTATTTCGGCCGTTGCCGCTTGGCGGCGTTCGATCCGCGGGCCGTGGCGCTGCTCAATCGCAAGGAGGAGGAATATCTCGCCATTGCGGCCAAGGACATGAGCATAACCGCCGGGGAAATTGCGAGTTTTCCGCTGGCGGCTGTCGCCCCCGGCAAGCCGCTGCCCCTCAAGGGCGCGATCAACCCCGCGCATGCCGCCGCGGTTGCCACATTGGGCGCCAGCGCCGTGAAGCCGCTGTTGGGGGACAAGTCGGAACTGACCGAAGCCGATTGGGCCGCCCTGCAAGCCAAGCTCAGCGCCTTTGAGAGCTGGACCGCTGCCAAGGCGGGCGCCGCCGTCGAGAAGTTGGGCATCAAGCGCGTTCGCGAAATCCTCGGCTCCAGGGCCAAAGACAGCATCAATGGCCTCCTCGCCAAGGACAAGGCCCTGGAGCCGGAGGCCAGTTCCATCGCCAACGTCGAGAAACTGACCCGGTTCGTCCGCGATCTGCACAAACTCTGCATCAACTTCGTCAACTTCAAGGACCTCTACGACGGCAATGAGCCTGCCATCTTCCAGGCCGGCGCCTTGTATCTGGATCAGCGCTCGTGCACCCTCTGCCTGACCGTGGAAGACGTCGCCAAGCATGCCGCGATGGCAGGCCTGGCGGGGGCCTACCTGGCCTACTGCGACTGCGTGCGCAAGGGCACTGGCCAAAAGCTCAGCATCGTGGCGGTGTTCTCCCAGGGCGATGACGACAATCTCATGGTGGGGCGCAACGGCATTTTCTACGACCGCAAGGGCCTCGACTACGACGCCACCATCACCAGGATTGTGGCCAACCCGATCAGCCTGCGGCAGGCCTTCTGGGCCCCCTATAAGAAGTTCGTGCGGATGATCGAGGAGGCCGTCGCCAAACGGGCCGCGACGGCCGAGGCCGCCGCCACCGCCAAGCTCGAATCCGCCGCCACCGCCCTGGCCACGACCGAAAAAACCAAAACCCCCGAACCGAAGAAGATCGATGTCGGCACGGTCGCCGCGCTGGGCGTGGCGTTTGGCGCCATCGGCACATTCGTCGCCGCCATTGCCACCGGTCTGGTCAAGGTGGCCGCGTTTGGCCCGCTGGCGGTCCTTGGAGCGCTGCTCGGCGTCATCCTGCTGATCTCGGGCCCTTCAATGATCCTGGCCTACATCAAGCTGCGCAAGCGCAACCTGGGCCCCATCCTCGACGCCAACGGCTGGGCCGTGAACGCGCGCGCCAAGGTGAATGTGCCCTTCGGCGCTTCGCTCACCGGCATCGCCAAGCTGCCGCCCGGCGCGCGTCGGGACCTCACCGATCCTTTCGCCGAGAAGAAGAGCCCGTGGCCGAAAGTGATCGTCTTCGCGCTGGCGCTCTACATCATCTACGCGATTCTCAACCACCTCGGCTTCATCTATCAGTGGACCGATGGCCGCATGGGCGTCGAGAAGAAACCGGCCCTCGCGGAGAAGGCCGGCGATGCCGCCAAGACCGCCGTCGAAAAAGCCGCGGTCGATGCCGCCAAGCCAGCCGAGCCGGCCAAGTAGCCGCCCCGCCCTCCCGTGTCGCAATCGCTCATGCCACTGCGAATTCCCGCCCTGGTCGCGGCCCTCCTCGGATTCCTGTTTCCGGCCAGGCCCCACGCGGCCCACCTCGTCGCCGCTCCGGTGGTCGAAAGCCTGACCGCGACGAGCGCGGTCGTGCGTTGGACAACGGACGTGGCCACGGGAAGCCGCATCCAGTTCGGCCAGCACGCCGGGGCTTTGACGAACCGGGCCGATGGCGAGATCGGCGCCCGGCATCGCGTTCTGCTGCCGGGCCTCAACCCGGGCACCAAGTACCATTTCACCGCTGGAACCGCGCGTCAGCCGCTCGCCACCAATGTCCTCACCACCCCAAAAGCCGCACCCGGCCCAGACAAGCCGCCATCCAGCGCCGTCTCCTCGAACCCGGCGAAGGTCCTGGCGCCGCGCAAGGCGCCGCCGGCCCGGGACACCTGGGGACATCTGGCTTCTCTTCAGGATCACTTCGACCGACACGGGCGCGACTTCGACGCGAAAGACTCGGAAGACTACGCCCGGCAGGCTTGGGAATTCCTTCAGCGCGCCCGGTCCGAAGGCCTGCCGGCAAAAGTGGACGACGACGGCACGATCCGCATCTTCGATCCCAAAACGCGCGCGTTCGCGGCCTACAACCGAAATGGCGCCACCAAGACATTCTTCAAGCCCAACAGCCGGGACTACTTCGAACGGCAGCCGGGCAGGCTAATCAACGCGAAGACGCTTAAGTTCTGATCTCTATGGCGCACACGTGTCCGGTCTGCGGTTTCCCAAGCCTGGAGGAGCCGCCGCGCAGCCGCTCCGGCGGCGGCTCTTTCGAGATCTGTCCGTCCTGCGGATTCCAGTTCGGTGTGACCGACGACGACAGCGGGATCGGTTATGAAGCGTGGCGCCGCCTCTGGCTGGAAGGCGGCATGCGCTGGGCAAGCAAGGCGGCGCCCCCGCCGGCTGGCTGGGACGCCACCGCCCAACTCCGGAAGGCGGGAGGCAAGCCCTCTCTCCGCCGCCGACCGGGGCCGCGCCGGCGCCGCTGATCCGCTAAGGCGGCGCGGGCTTTCCCGGCCTCGGCAAGTTCCTTGGCGCTTCAGGGCGGCCGATTCGTGACGCCCTTCTTCCACGGGTAGCGGTCCACAGCCACAAACGCCCAGTACAGCCGGCCAGAATGCCGCCAGGCATCCAGGACGATGCCTTCCTCGAAAGCCTGCCCCTTGGCTGTCACCACGACACTGCTGTGCTCGCGCAACGTCCCGGCGCGGGCGACGCCCCAGTGCAGATCCAGCGTTTGGAGGCGCAGGGCCTGAAGGGGGGCCAGCATGTCCTCCGTCCAGTGGCAGCACAAGCCGCGCTTCTTCAGACCCAGGTTGATCAGCAAGTTGTGAAAGAGCGGCGGGCCGATCGGGGCGTACTCTTGCTCAAGGCGCTGGGCGACTTCAAAGGCGCAGGCGGCGGCGCGTTGCGCTTCCTCCTGGCGCACCGTCGGCGCCAGCGCCGCCAGACTGTCACGCAGCGATGGGACCAACGCCCGCCGGGAGTCCGCCGGGACAACGGCATCGGTTGGGGCGCCCCGCGGAGGCGTATGCGCGCAACCCGCCCCAAAGAGCGGCGCCCACATCAGCCCCGAAGCCACCACATATCGAAGGGTTGGGAGCGCAGCGGCCATGCGCCTTAAGTAGACCGGGCCGGGCCTTCCGGTCAAACCGTTTCTTCGCCAGGGCTTTCCTCGCGCGCACGCCGTTCGCCTGGACCCCTCCGAACCCTCCTCCCGAGCTGGATTCGCCCCTGCCCGCCTGGACTTGCCAGGCGCGGCGCCGCCCGCCGGCCCCGGGGCAATCTCTTCCGCCGCCGTCTTTCGGCTCGACGCTTCTCCGTACCTGCCCGTATTCAAATACCCCAGCCTACGAATAGCCTTTCAGTCATGAGGGTCCACACTACAGCCAGCAAAAATGGGTCACTGGAAGATCTTGTCTGTTAGCTGGCGCGACGCCGCGTGGACTCCCGAGATACGCCGGCCGGAGGCGTTGTGCGCCGCGGGTTCAGCGGAAACCCGAATCCTCGCGCGCGCCCCGGTCTGCCGCCGGTCCAAGGCCTTTCCAGGAGGGGCTGTGGGCACGACGCGCGGGCCTGCCGAATGCCGCAACGAGGTCCATCCGGTGACACAACCGATCAACCAGCAAACTCAACAACTCAGATACGCTATGAATAAGCTGCCTTTCATCGTGACTGCTGTCACCGTCTTGTGGGCGACAGGATGTCAACAAACTCGCATGCAGGTGCCCCAGAGCCGCTCGACGGCGGCCGCCGTTCCGGAAACCAAGGCTCCGGCTCCGGCTCCGGCCCCGGGCTACGGCCCCACCTACGCCACCTTCGAAGAGGGCGGAGTCCTTTGGAAGCGCGGTTCCATGGCGTTTCCCACCGGTCTGCGGGAGAGCAGCGGTTTGCTTGTGGAGAAGACCCTTCCCGCCGAGGTCCTGGTCGGACAGAAGTTCGACTATGCCTACAAGCTCAGCAACCTCACGGATTACCCCATCCACATGGTCACGCTGGCTGATCGCGTGTCCGCCAACTTCACTTCAGCGGAGGTCGATCCAAAACCCTCGGACACGCGCGACGGGGTGGCCACGTGGCAACTGGGGACTCTGGGTCCCAAGGAAACCAAAACCATTCGCGTCAAAGGCTCGAGCGCTGAAGAAGGCACGGTGACGACCTGCGGGTGGGCGACCTACAGCCCGCTCCTTTGCGAAGACGTCAGGGTGGTGAAGGCTGCCTTGCAGTTGACCAAGAACGCCCCGGCCGAGGTGATCCTGTGCGACCCGATCCCCATGACCCTGACGGTCAAGAACGCTGGCAGCAGCGGGCTCACGGGCGTCAAAGTCAGCGATGCTTTGCCCCAGGGTCTGACGAGCGACGGCAAGAGCGCTCTGAGCTGGGACATCGGCAACCTGGCGCCGGGGGAAAGCAAAGAGATCAAGTTCAACTCGGCCGCCTCGGCCACCGGCAAATACGTCAACGCGGCCAAGGCCACTTCGGCGCAGGGAGTCCAAGCCGAGGCCAGTTCGACCACCGTCGTGCGCGAACCCGCCCTGGCCATCACCTGCACGGCGCCCGAGCAGCGCTACATGGGCCGGCCCTTCGAAGTGTGTTTCTCGGTCGTCAACAAGGGTGACGCGGTCGCGGCGGCCTCTGTTCTCGAAGTCCCCATCCCCGCCGGAGCCACCTTCAAATCGGCGACCGCTGGCGGCCAGGCGACCGCCAGCGCCGTGGTCTGGAATCTGGGCGCCCTCGCTCCCAATGCGCCCAAGGAAGTTTGCGCGACCTTCGTGAGCGCCGAGGCGGGCGCGTTCAAGTTCGTCGGCGCCGTCAAGGGCGTCTGCGCCAAGCCAGCCACCACCACCTGCCAGACCCTCGTGGTGGGCGTCTCCGCCCTCCTGCTGGAAAAGGCTGACGATCCCGATCCCATCGCCGTCGGCGAAACCACGACCTATACGGTAAAAGTGACCAATCAAGGCACTGCCGATGACACCAACATCAGGATGGTCGTGGAATTCCCCGCCGAAATCGCCCCGGTCAGCGCCTCCAACGGCGGCGTCGTCGAAGGCAGGCGGGTCACTTTCCCGGCGTTCCCGCGGCTCACGCCCAAGCAGGCCTTCACCTACACCATCAAAGCCAAGGGCGAGAAGGTGGGCGACGCCCGTGTGCGTTTCGTTCGCACCTCCGACGGCATCCCTGCGCCCACGTCGGCTGAGGAAAGCACACGCGTCTACTAGCCCGGGGTTTCCCCCGGGGCCGGCGGTCGGTTGCGGCCGCCGGCCCTCCTTTCCAGACCAGCCATGAAAACAACCATTGCATTTGTCCTCACCGCGGCCTGTGGCTTGCTGCTCGCAGCCGCCGGCTGCGGCAAGAAGAACGAAACGGCGGCGCCTCCCGCCCCGCCGGAGTCCTCCGGCGCCGCCGAGGCGGTCAAAAATGCGGCCGCGGCCGCCCAAGGTCAGGCTGCGGCCGTCAAGCAAAAGGCCGAAGAGATCAAGAGCGCCGCCCAGAGCCAGACCGCGGCCATCAAATCGCAGGCGGAGGCGGCCGCTTCCAATGCCCAGAGCCTGCTGCAACAGGCCAGCACCCTGATCGGCCAGAACAAATGGTCCGAGGCGCTGGCTCTGCTCAACCAACTGAGCGGACAACCGCTGACGCCGGACCAGCAATCGCTGGTTCAAAACCTCAAGGCCCAGGCCCAGAAGGCGATCGAGGCTGCCGCCAAAAACAAGGCCGCCCAAGAGGCCGCAAAAGCGGCGGGCGGCCTGCTGGCTCCCAAGTAGAAAGCCTGCGGTCAACATGGATAGTGAAACCGCCGCGCCATCCTCCTGCCCGGTGATTCCGGACGATGCCTCCGGCCAATCCGGCGCGGCGGTTTCCTTCCATAGCCTTTGCCGTCTTCATGGCTAGCTGGGGCGAACATCCGCTTCGGGCCAGGGGCGTCCGCGCCGCCCCTCGAACGAAGAAGCGAGCCGCTTGCCGCGCGGCAAAGGAATCGCTGGCGCCTTCCCGGTCAAGCGAGTCGTCACCCCGCGCGGCTGTGCAAAAGGTCGCGATCATTCTGGCCGAAGACCATGGCCTGGTCCGCCAACGCTTGAAACGCCTGCTGGCTGAGGAGCCAGGATTCCAACTTGTGGCGGAGACCGCCGATGGCTTGAGCGCCCTGCGCCGGGTGATCGAACTGCGTCCGGACGTGCTGGTAACGGATCTGGTCATGCCAGGCCTGCACGGTTTGGAGTTGACGCGATGCGTTCGAGAGCAGGCCCCGGAGACCCGTGTCGTGATTGTCTCCATCCATGCCGATGAACTCTACGTCGCTCAGGCCCTGCGCCACGGCGCCATGGGCTATATCCGCAAGGACGAAACGGGGCGAAGCCTGGTGCCTGCCGTCCGCGCGGCCATCGCCGGCAAGCGATACCTGAGCCCGGCCGTAGCCGAACTGGCGGCACGGCCATCAACGGCAAGAGCCCCTCAGACTCCGCCCGCCCCGGCGGGTTCTCTCGGCAGCCGGCAGCGCTCCGTCCTCCTCCTGGTGGCGCAGGGCTACACCGATGCCGAGATCGGCTTCTTCCTGAAGCTCACCGCAGGGCAGGTTGCCCGCCTTCGCCTCCGCCTCATGCGGAAACTGGGGGTGCAAAACGAAGCGGACTTGACGGAAGCCGCCCGCAAAAAAGGACTGGCTGGGAGAGCCTTTTGAGGCGCAATAATCCTCCCGTGAACAACAGAGTTCCAACTTCTTGTGCAGCCATGAAAGGCAAGACTGCGACCGCGGTTGCGCTCGCGCTGCTGCTCGCCTCGTTCTGCGGCAGGCCAGCCTTTGCGGAAGAACACCGCGCCACCCGCCTGGGGAATCCCTCCACCCGGTTCGCCCCGCCGCTGCAGACGCCCGAGGACTTGCGGGCGCGTTTTCGCGATCCAATGCTCAGGCCCGACATCGCCTCCGTTTTGAGCCAATGGGGATGGAAAGGCAACCCGGAGGACCTCCACGGGGCCGCGCTCAGCAACGGGATCGTCGAGGTGGCGATTCCTGTCGGCGAGCGGATGCCGTTCATGTCCTCGCGCGAAGGCGGCAGGCCGATTTGCCTGCGCAATGTCCTCTGGGCGGGTCGGGAGCCGATCCCGGCCTACGCCTTCAGCTTTGCCTCGAACGGGCGCCGCTACCGCTGTGTGACCCCAAAACCCTGCAGCAATTTCTTCCTCGAGGATCTCGGCGCTCCCTCTCTCGCGCTGGTTTGTGAAGCCCCCCCCGAGGCGCTGATTGGCCGCCCGGTCAGCATGTGCCTGACCCTCCGAAACGTGGGCGATGCACCGGAGCCCTCCCCCGTGGTCACCATGCCGATCCCGACCAACGCCGCCTATCTGAGTCCGACACAGGGGAGCGTGCCGGCCCCGGGATTTCTGACATGGAATCTTGCGCGGCTGGCGCCGGGGGCCAGCAATCGATTCTGCGCCGTGTTTGCCATGCGCGCTCCCGGCGTCATGTCCTTTGCTCCAACCGCCCGCGGCGACCTCAGCCAAACGGCCCAATCCTCGTGTTCGACCCGGATCGATGGCATTCCCGCCATCCTGCTGGAAGTCGTCGATCTCGAAGATCCCGTCGAAATCGGCAAGGAAGTGACTTACGAGATCCGGGTCACCAACCAGGGTTCAGCCGTCGGCTCCAACATTCGGATGGTCTGCGCGCTTGCGCCCAGCCAGCAATTCGTCTCCGGCACGGGCGTCACCTCCGTCAACGCTCAAGCCGGAACGATCACGATGGACCCGCTGCCGGCGCTGGAGCCCAAGGCAGTCGCTTCCTGGCAAGTCGTCGTAAAGGCGTTGGATGCGGGCGACATCCGCTTCAGTGTGAAACTCAGCAGCGACCAGTTCGAGCAACCCATCCATGAAGACGAATCCACGCGTCAATACTGACACCGGCTCCGCTGCTGCTGCGCATTCCGGGGCGAGGAGCCCCAGCGGTGCGCTCAGGGTGGGGTCATTCCCGGCGCAACTCTGTCGTTCCACTGGCGCGGACGCGCCAGCGCGGAGTTGACAAAACTCGGCAAACATCAAGCACTATGGCAGCCAAGTTCGAACTCAAGAAAACCGCAACGGGCAAGTTCCACTTCAACCTCAAGGCCGGCAACGGCGAAGTCATTCTCTCCAGCGAAGTCTATGAATCCAAGAGCGCCGCGGAAAATGGCATCGCCTCGGTCAAGACGAACGCCCCTGCGGACGCCCAATACGAGCGCAAGACTTCGGCCAGGAACGAGCCCTACTTCGTCCTGAAAGCAGCCAATCAGCAGGTGATCGGCCGCAGCGAGATGTACGCGTCGGCGGCTGCATGCGAAAACGGCATTGCCTCGGTGAAGAAGAACGCGGTCGAGGCGGTCGTTTCCGATCTTACAGCCGGCTGAGGGCGTCGCTTGACGCGCGGCGGTCTGGCGGTTGGTCTTGTTCGACCGCGAGCCCGCCTTTAAGCGCGGCAGCGCTCAGCGGCAATACCCGCCAGACCTTGCCTCGCTTGCCGAGGCAGAGAGCGGTTTTGTACTCCGATGCCAAAACACCAAAGCCGGGTTCTTGTGGTCGATGACGAGCCCTCCGTGCTGGCCGCCACCAGCCTGTTGTTGCAGCATGCCGCCTGCCAGGTGCAGACCGCCAGCTCGGGGGCCGAAGCGCTCGTCCTGCTCGAAAAACACTGCTTCGATCTCCTCGTCACCGACAACCGCATGCCCGTGATGTCCGGCGTCCAATTGGCCATGGCGGCAAAAAAGCGCTCGCCAACCTTGCCTGTCCTGATGCTTACCGCCTACCCGCCCCCCAGGCCTCTCCGCTGCCTGGATGAGGTCCTGGTCAAGCCCGCCGGCCTTTCGCTCCTCGTTTCGAGCGTAAAGCGACTTCTCAGGAACGGATCGGGAGCGGTTGTCTGAATCCTGGCGGTCTGCATAGCCCCCGTGGCTGGCTTGCTCTTGGGCTTGCAGAAGATGGAACCGAGAGCGCAGAACCGCGGCTAAGCCGCCTGCCGTGCCAAAGCGCAGACGGCTTCCAGCACCGTCTCCACCGGAAGCCGGGCCAGGCCGGAGGGGCCACGGAGAACGCGCACAGCGTCTCCCTGCGGACGCCACACCGTCTCGACGCTGTCGCCCCACAGCGCCAGCACCGGCACGCCCAGGGCGGCCGCCAGATGCGAGATGCCGGAATCGTGCCCGACAAAGCCCGCGCAGGCGCCGAGCTTCTCCGCCAGAACATCCAGGGGCAGGTTGCGCGCCGTTTGCGCGCGCCCCGGCGGCAGCCGCGTGGCCAGGCGCTCCAGCCGGCCGCCTTCCGCCTCGCCCCCGACCAGCAGAAACCGGTGTTCCAGGCGCGCGGCCAGCAGCGGCAGCAGCTCCGCCCATCGAGCCTCCGGCCAGTTCTTGCGCTCGCTGCCGCTGCCGGGGTGCAGGGCCAGCACCGGCGGACCGCCCGCGTCCGCCGCGGCGCGAACCCCCAGCCGCAGCCGCGGAACCGGGTCGGCATCGAAAATGGCCAGCCGCTCGAGCGGCTTCAGCAGCACCCGGGCCGCGGACAGCCCGGCCGAATCGTCCGGCCGATGGGGCCCGGCGATGTATTGGGCGCTCGAACAGCGGGCCAAATTCCCCTGGAAGACCCCGTCCGGGTCGTAAAGATAAGAAATCACCACCGCGAAGCGGTTGAAGAAGTCCTTCCACTGCGGATGGAGGTCGGCCTCGCGAGCGAAGAAGCCGGCGAGGGGGCCGGCCTCGATCGAATGGACCGCGTCGGCCAGGCCGCCCAGGCGGGCGATCCGGGCGATATGGCCGTAGCCGAGCACCTCGATCCCGGCTTGCGGCAGATGCCGCCGCAAGGCGGTCAGCACCGGCAGCGTGAGCACGAAATCGCCGATCGCCCCGCCGCGTATCACCAGGATCCGGCCTTCAAGCGCCATGGCCCAAGATTACCGGCCCGCCGGCGGCGCTCGCAAGAAAACACCGCGTAGCCCCCGGCCTTGCGAGCGGCGGCGCCGACGCCATTTTGCGAAGTTGCGCGCGCGATGCTTTGACGGCATGCTGCCCTGCGCTGGAAATGATATCCTGGCTGCAATCGCTCGACGCCGCGCTGTTTCGCTTCGTCAACCAGTCCATGGTCAACCCCGTGTGCGACTGGCTGATGCCGAAACTGGCGGGCCATTCGCTGTTCGTGCCCGTGGTGATCGTGGCCGCCCTCTATTTCATTTGGAAAGGCGGCCGGCGCGGCCGCGTGTTCGCGCTGGCGCTGGCGGTGGTGGTGATCGCCGGCGACAGCCTCGTCTGCAAGACGCTCAAGGAAGCGGTGGGCCGCCAGCGCCCCTGCCATGCCCTCTCGGACACCCGCAAGCTGATCGGCTGCGGCCCCAGCGGCAGCATGCCCTCCTCCCATGCGGCCAACTGGTTCGCCGCGGCCATGGTCTGCTTCATTTTCTACCGCCGGAGCTGGCGGGGCATGGTCCCGGCCGCCGCCACCGTGGCCTTCTCCCGGGTCTATGACGGCGTCCATTATCCCAGCGACGTCGCCGTCGGCGCCATTCTCGGGGCCGGCTACGCCGCCGCCACCGTCTGGTCGGCCGACGCCTT
>JAKLEJ010000120.1 GCA_022711695.1 Verrucomicrobiota bacterium
GGTGAGGAGCGGCCCGGCAAAGGCGCAGCCAATGAACGCGGCGTGCGTGAGCAGCGAAAAGAGCCTTGCCCCAAGCGTCGTGGCCATCAGACTCGACGCAATGCCCCCCATCTGATCCTCGACCAGGAGCACGCCCCCTGCCACACCCGCCGCTGCCAGCGCGGCCGTCAGCCGCAGCCAGCACAGATGCGGCCGGCGCGCGCTCACCTGCAGCTCCCGCTGGACGACCGGCAGAAAAGTCATGACCGTTTCCCAGGCCCGAGTTCGACTGTCCGGGCCGATTAAGAGGCGCTCGGGTCTTTCGCGGCAAGCCGCAAATGGCCAGCCGCGAGGCGGTGGCGCGGTCAGGGAACGCGACTCCTGCAACAGCCTTGCAGGCGGCCAGACGATGGGGTACGGTGAAGCGATGCGAGTCTGGCTGACATTCTTCCTCACCCTCCTGCCCGCGCTGGCAGCCGACATTCATGGACCGGCCCCGGTGACGGCCGCCGCCCGGAAGGTCTATGTGCTGCCGATCCGCGAGGCCATCATGCCCCCGCTGGTGTACCTGGTGCGGCGCGGGGTAAAGGAAGCCATGGAGAGCGGGGCAGATCTGCTGGTGGTGGACATGGAAACGCCCGGCGGCCGCCTGGACACCTGCCGCGAGATCATCTCGATCCTCGGCCAGTTCAGCGGGGACACGGTCACCTACGTCAACAAGGAAGCCTTCTCCGCCGGGGCCTTTGTGGCCGTGGCCACCAAGCGCATCTACATGGCGCCCCAGAGCGTCATCGGCGCCGCCGCCCCCATGATCATGAACCCCACCGGCGATGGCATCGCGCAGATTCCCGAAACCGTGGAGAAGAAGATGACCTCGGCGGTGCGCGCGATGGTGCGGGCCACCGCGGAAAAGAACGGCTACAACGTGGCGGTGGTCGAGGCGATGATCGACAAGGACCGCGGTCTGTCGCTGACCAACGTGGCGGACGGACAGACCAACGTGGTCACCATCGCCCGCGTCAACGAAATCCTGACCCTGACCAACACGGAGGCGGAGCGGGAGTACGGGCAGCCGCCCCGCAAGCTGCTCTCCTCCGGCACCGCGGTCACGCTGGAGGCGCTGCTGCAGCAGTTGGGGTATGAAGGCGCCCTGCGGGTCGATGTCAAGCCCAGCGGGGCCGAGCAGCTCGGCATCTGGATCAACGCCATCAGCCCCATTCTGCTCATCATCGGCATCATCGGGCTTTACATCGAGTTCAAGACGCCCGGCTTCGGGCTGCCGGGCATCGTTGGGATTGCCGCCTTCGCCCTCTATTTCTTTGGCGGCTACGTGGCCGGGTTCTCGGGTCTGGAGTGGATGCTGGTCTTTCTGGCCGGTCTGATCCTGGTGCTGCTGGAGATGTTCGTGTTCACGGGCACCTTCGCCCTGGGCATCGTCGGCGCCCTGCTGATGCTGCTGGCCATTGTCATGGCGCTGGTGGACGTCTATCCCCGGCCTTCCACCGCGCCGGGCGGCGGGCTGCCGATTCTGCCTTCCCTGCCGGCCCTCACCGCCGCCGATTTCAACCGTTCGCTGCTGGTGTTGTCTATCGCTTTGGCCGGGGCCGCCGCCAGCATCCTGGCGCTGCGCCGTCTTCTTCCCCGGACGGCCGTCTATCACCAAATGATCTCGGAATCGGCCAGCGGCGTGACCTGCCTGACCGAGCTCGAGACCAAGCGGGCGCAGCTCCTGGGGGCCGAGGGGATCGCCCTGTCGAACCTTCGCCCCGGCGGCAAAGCCCAGTTTGGCGACGAAATCCTCGACGTCATCACCGAGGGCGACATGGTCGCCAAGGGCGAGCGTGTCCGGATCCTCGGGTTCAGCGCCACCGAGGCCATCGTGCAAACCGTCGGCAAGCCGAAGGCATGATCACGCGGCCGGGGCCGCTCCGGGCGGGTCTTTGCGGGAACGCAAGGTCAGCCGGGCCACCCGCGGGCCGTCCATCTCCTCGACCCGCAGCTCGAAACGGCTGAGCAGGAAGGCGGCCCCGACTTTGGGGAAACCGCCAGACTCGGCGGTGATCCAGCCGCTGACCGTGGTGACATCTCCCGCCTGGATCTTCTCGCCGACAACCTCCTCCAGTTCCCGCAGCGGCAAAGAACCGTCCACCGACCAGGCGTCCTCGCCGGTCTTGACCAGGAGCGGCTTCTCCTGGTCGAACTCGTCCTGGATCTGCCCCACCAGCTCTTCGAGGATGTTCTCGATCGTGACAATCCCGAGAGTGCCGCCGTATTCGTCCACGACAAAGGCCAGGTGGAGCTTGCGGTCCAGAAGCAGTTGCAGGAGTTTCTCCAGGCGGGCCGTCTCCGGCACGTAGACGATCGGCCGGGCCACGGCGCGCAACTCCGCCGCGGACCGCGCTTTGAGGCGCATGGCATAGAGGTCCTTGATGTGCACCACCCCGAGGGCGCGGTCCACGTCGCCCTCCTCGCACAGGGGAAAGCGAGAGTAGCGGCTCTTCTCCGCCAGGTCCAGGCACTCCGCCATGCTCGAGTCGGTGTTGAAGACCACCAACTCGCGCCGGGGGCGCATCACGTCCCGAGCCACCCGCCGCCGCAGGTCCAGCGCGTTCAGGACGATGTCATGGCCGAGCTTGGCCCCCGGGGAGTCCTTTCGGGAGGCGCTCAAGAGCAGGCGCAGTTCCTCGTCGGAATGCGGGAGGTCGTGTTCGCTGCCGGCCTGGATGCCGATCTGGCGCAGCAGCCAGAGCGCCGACTGGTTGAGCACCCAGATGAACGGATAGGCCAGCCGGCAGAACCAATCGAGCGGCTGGGCGATCCAGAGGGCCGACGGCAGCGGACGCTGGATGGCCAGCCACTTGGGAGCCTGCTCGCCGGCGGTGATATGGAGGAAGGTGATGGTGGTGAAGCCCACGGCAAACGCCAGGGAATGCCGGACCGCGGGCGATTCGATCTGGAGCCAGTTGACAACCGGCTCGAGCAGGGCGGCAAAGACCGGCTCGCCGATCCAGCCCAGGCCCAGGCTGGCCAGCGTGATGCCCAGTTGCGCGGCGCTCAGGGAACGGTCGAGGTTGCGCAGGACGCGCAGAGCCACCCGGGCGCGCCACTGGCCTTTGGCGATGAGGGGTTCGAGCTGGGTGTCCCGGATCTTCACCAGGGCGAACTCGGCGGCCACGAAGAACCCGTTGAGGAACACCAGCGCCGCCACGGCCAGCAGCTTCAACGCGATCAGAAGAACCGGGTCCATGGCGCTCAGAGGTGGAAATCCCCGAAGACGACCTTCAGGATGTCGTGGAGGCTGATCACGCCGACTTCAACCTTCTCCCGGTCAAGCACGATGGCCAGGCGCTGGCCGCTGTGCTGGAGCTGCCGCAGGGCCTCCTCCAGCCGCAGCCCCGCATCGAGGTAGATGGCGGGCTTGAGAAACTTCCCGGCCTTCTGGTCCGGCTCGATCGCCGGCTCGTAGAGCAGCGAGCGCGCATTCAGGAGTCCGGCCACGCGGCGGCGCCCGCTGTCCTCGCGCCAGACCGGCAGCCGGGTCACGTCGCGCTCGCGGCACAAGGCCCAGACCTCCCGCAGCGGCGCGTCGATGTTCACCGCCGCCACCCGGGCCATGGGCATCATCACCCGGCCGACCGTCAGGCTCTGCAAATCCAGCACCCGGTCGATCAGGGTCCGCTCCTCGGAGGTCATCTGCCGGGCCGATTCCTGCATGAGCTGGCGAAGCTCGTCGCGGCTGCCAAAGAGCCGGCCGGAAAAGCTCCGCCCCCCGAACCATCGCAGGAGCAGCCGCGAGAACCGGGCCAGCGGCCAGACCGCCGGCTGGAGGCAGAAGTGCGCCACCCGGAACGCGGGGGCGAAGGCCAGGCACAGCCGGTTGGGATACTGCCGGAAGAGCATCTTGGGCAGAAGATCGCAAACGGCGTAGAAGGCCAGGCCCACCGGCAGGAACGCCAGCCAGAACCAGGCGCTGCCGGCGCCCATCCAGTCATGCATCGCCAGGACCGCCAGCGCCACCACCACAAAATTGGCCAGCGTGTTCCCCACCAGGATCGTCCAGAGAAAGTCCTCGGGGTTCTCGAGATACTGATGCAGCAGGCGCGCCTGGGCGCTGCCTTCGCGAATCAGCCGGCGAATGCGGATCCGGCTCAGCGCGAACACGCCCGCCTCCATTCCCGAGAGGAAGAAGGACATCCCCAGGCAGGCGGCCAGAACGACTGCGTAAAACCCGCTCATTTCTTCCGGATGAACTCGACCAGAATTTCCCGCACCCGGCGCTCGTCGGACGCCACCGCGGTCAGCTTCAATCCTCGAAAGACCACGCTCTGGCCGGACGCCGGCACCACCTCGAGCTGGGAGACCATCAGCCCGCCCAGCGTGTCGATCCCGGGGACCTCGCCCAGGGCCGGGTATTCGCGCCGGAAATCGTCCAGGCGCATGGCCCCGTTGACGCGCCAACGCCCCATCTCGAGCCGCTCCATGAGGAACCCCTGCGGGGGGCCTTCTCCGGGAATCCTTCCCACCATTTCCTCGATGATGTCCTGCATGGTGACCACCCCGGCGGTGCCGCCAAACTCGTTCAGAACGATGGCCAGGCCCCGCTGCTGCCGCTGCAGCGCCTTCATGAGCTGCAGCAGGTTCATGCTCTCCGGGACAAACGACGGAAACTCGATCGCGTCCGCAAGATCGATGTTCGGATCCAGCAGCAGCTTCTTGGTGTCCAGCACACCCACGATGGTCTCGTCGCTGCCGTCGTAAACCGGCAGCCGCCGATGCCGGTGGCGCCGCGCCGCCGCCACCATCTCCTCGATGCTCAGATCGTCGGCAATGGAATTGACCCGCGAAAGGGGCGTCATCACCCGGCCGGCCGTCTTCTTGTCCAACGTCACCACCTCCGCCAGGAATTCCTTCTCGCTCTCGGCCAGAGCGCCCTGCTGCCAGGCCAGCTCGATCAGCTCGCGATACTCCTCGTCCACCCGCTCGGCGATCGGCTTCACCGCCCGCCTGAAGATTCCCTTGAGCAGAAGGCTGTTGATCCATTCCACCAGGCGATGAAGCGGACGGGTCGCCCGGTGGAGGGACTCCATAGGCCGGGCCACCCGCAAGGCCCAGCGCCGGGGATCCCTCACCGCCAGGGTCTTCGGCCACACCTCGCATACAACCAGCACCAGCAGCAGCAGGGCGACGACCGCGGCCTCGAAGGGCCAGCTCCCGAGCAGCGCCCGCCCCAGCCCCAGTCCGACAATCATGGTGTTGGCCAGGGTGTTTCCCAAGGCGATCGTGGCCAACAGTTCCGAGGGCGCCTCCAGCAACCGGCTCACCCTTCCCCCTGCCCCGGGCAATTCCTCCTTCAACCGCGCCGCCTGCCATTTGCCCAAGGCGAAAAGCGACGACTCCGCCAGCGCGAAGAAAAAGCTCGCGCCGGCAAACGCCAGCATCCCCGCCAGGACCAGCACGTCGGTCAGGCTCACGCCTTGAGTATGGGCCAGGGCCCGGCCCGCCAAAAGGAAAAAACAGGCCGGCTCTCAGCCTCCGCTTCCGGGCCCCGGCCGCGGGCTGTCGGCCCGCTCCCAGCAGGCCTGGGCCAACTTGTCCAACTGGCTCAGAAACGGGGCCCGCTCCTCCGCTGCCAGCACGCTCAACACCTCGGCCTGCAAACCATGGGCCACGCGCCGCAGCCGCGCGAACTTCCGGCGCCCCGCCGGCAAGAGGCTCAAACACCGCGCCCGGCCGTCCCGGGGATGGGGGCGCCGCCTCACCAACCCCTGGCGCTCCATGCGCCGCACCAGCGACGCCACCGTGTTCGGGTCGCTGCTCATGGCCTCGACCAGGGCGCCTTGCGTCAGACAGCTCCCCCCGGACTGGTTCAGGATTCGCAGCACGATGTATTGATCGGGGGTGATCCCGGAGGAGGCGGCGCGGTGGCGGAACGCCTGGTTCAGGCCGTGCCAGGCCCGCCGCAGCAGCGCGGGCAGCCGGCGCGGCCCCGGCAGAGCGGCGGAAAGCTCCCGGGCGGACTCCGGGGCCGCGGATCGGCGGCGAAACGGGGATCGAGTCTTCATCGTTCAGGCGGGCCGGGCCCGCGATTTAATACGTATAGGTAACATCTATTTGCGCGAAGGCAAATCTGGTATATCATATGGCCTTGTGGATACTATGAGCTATCGTGACACTCAGGGCCGGCGGCGCCTTTTCCGCCGCTGGCGCGGGCTGCTGGCCGCCGCCGCCCTGGCCGCGTGCGCCTCCCCCTTCACCGCCTCCGCCGCCACCGGCTGGCTGAGCTGGAGGGGGCCCGAGCAGAACGGCCGGTCGCGCGAGACCGGCCTGCCGGACACGGTGGCGACCAGCGGGCCGAGCTTGCGCTGGAAAGCGCCCTTTCCAGGCCAATCCACCCCGGCGATCGCCGATGGCCGGCTTTACATCATGGGCTATTTGGGCGAGGGCCCGGACCTCCAGGAAGGGGTCGTCTGCTTCGACGCCGAGACCGGCGAGAAACTCTGGGAGCGCCTGTTCAGCGATTATCTCAGCGACACGATCTACCTCCGCTACGCCACCTCGAGCCCGACAGTGGACGGGGAGACGGGCCAGGTCTATATCCAGGGAACCCAGGGGATCCTGGCGGCCTTCAGCCCGGAGGGGCGGCTGCTCTGGCAACACGACCTGATGGAGAAGCTGGGGCGGCTGACCTTTCCCAACAGCCGGACGGCCTCGCCGGCGATCGACGGCGACCTGGCGATCACGCGGGGCATCACGGCCAACTGGGGGGCTCAAGGCGCCGGGGCGGACCGCTTCTACGCGTTCGACAAGAAGAGCGGCGCCCTGGTGTGGGCCTCCAGCCCGGGGGACCGTCCGAAGGACAACTCGTATTCCCATCCTCAACTGCTCTGGCAGAACGGCCGCCGCGTGCTGATTGCGGCGCTGGGAGACGGGAGCGTAGCCGGGCTGAACGCCCGGACCGGCGAGGCCCTCTGGCGCCTGCCCCTGTTCCGGGCGGGCATCAACGCCACCGTGTTGGTGCATCAAACGAACAAAGTGGTCGCCATTTACGGCACGCCCTACGAACTGGGACAGATGACCGCCTTTCGCCTGCCCGACCTGTCCCGCCTCCCCACCAATGGCAGCCCCGCGGTCCTGGAGCGTTCCCAGGTCGAGCTTTGGTCCTGCGAGGTCTCGACCTCGACCAGTTCGCCCATCCTGGTGGACGACACCATCTACGTGGTGGCGGAAAAGGGAGACTTGTGCGCCGTGGACGCCCCTTCCGGCCGGGTGAAGTGGAAGCTGAAGCTGGGCATCGAACAGCGCAACTCCAGCCCGCTCTATGCCGACGGCAAGCTTTATGTGCCCATCCTGGACGACCCTGCCGGCAAGACGGAAAGCCTCGGCGAGGCGGGAGTCAAGGGCGGTTTCTACATCGTCCAGCCGGGAGAAACGGAAGGGAAGATCCTTTGTCACATCGAGCTGGAGGGCCGGTGTTTTGGCACGCCTGTGGCCTATAATGGCAAAGTGTACGTGCAGACCACTCGCAACCTGTATTGCTTTGGCCGCCAGGGGTCCAATCCAGGGCTGCCTCCGGCGGCGCCCCCGCCGCCCGGGCCCGCTCCGGGACCGGCTGCGCAGTTGCAGATCATTCCCTCGGAGGTCTTGCTCCACCCCGGAGAAAAGGCCTCCTTTCGAGTTCGCACCCTCGATGCGGCAGGATTGACCGTCTCGGAGGTCACCAACCTGGCGGAGGTGGACTGGAAGCCTTACCTGCCGGCAACCGCCCGCGTCAAATCGCATCTGAACGGCGCCTTCAACGGCCAGGGTGAGTTGGTGGCAGCTTCCGACCCCACTCCTTCGGCGGGCGCTTTCGAAGCCTCCCTCGGGGGGCTCAAGGGCTATGTCCGCGGGCGGGTTCTGCCCAATCTCCCCCTCAGCGAGGACTTCGAGGCGATGTCGCTGAGCGAGACGCATGCCGAGGAAGCCGGCGTCCAGTTCGCGTATCCTCCGCTGGCCTGGATCGGGGCGCGGTTCAAATTCGAGGTTCGCGAGAAGGATGGCCGCAAGGCGCTCGCCAAAACCATCGACAACAAGTTCTTTCAGCGGGCCATGGTCTTTATTGGGACGCCGGACATGAAGAACTACACCGTCACCGCCGAAGTCATGAGCGACGGAAACCGCCGCAAAATGTCCGAAGTCGGGGTGATTAACCAGCGGTATTTGATCGTCTTGAAAGGGAACGAGCAGAAGCTCGAGGTGAATTCGAACCTGGAGCGGCTGCGCGCGGCGGTGGACTTCAAGTGGTCCCCGAATGTCTGGTATCGAATCGTGTCGCGGGTGGACGTGGCGGCGGATGGGTCGGGGGTGGTCCGGGCCAAGGCCTGGAAGGCGGGCGATCCCGAGCCGCAGGGGTGGTTGATCCAGACGCCCCACCGTAACGCCCACGCCACCGGTTCGCCGGGGCTCTTTGGCTTTTCGCCGCAGGACATGCGGGTCTATATTGACAAGGTTACGGTCACGCCAAACTAGGGCGGGGCTTTTCAACACTAGAAACAGATTATGACGAAACGAAACGCGCGATGGATCGGGGTGGCGGCGATGACCGGCTTGGCGGGGATGGTGGCCGCCAGCGGCCGGGACTGGCCGCAATGGGGAGGCGCCCTGGAGCGCAACATGCACGCCGAGGTCAAGGGACTGCCGGAGCGGTTTTCCACCGCCAAGGATCCCAAAGTGGAGTTCAAGCCCAACTCGGAGGAGGTAGATCCCGCCTCGCTCCAGCACCTGAAATGGGTGGCCAAACTGGGCTCGCAAAGCTACGGTAATGCG